>JABDJV010000141.1 GCA_013003295.1 Pyrinomonadaceae bacterium
CAATTACAGGCAGCGGCTTTTAGTTTTGCAAGATCTAAGATTTTTATCATTCCCCTGCTATATTGGATCAGGTCGCGGTCTTGAAGCGCCTTTGCTGCTCTTGAAACGGCCTCGCGCCTGACGCCTAACATGCTCGATAAAAACTCTTGAGTTAATCTAAATTCGTCGGCACCCATTCGGTGATGCATCATCAGAAGCCACCTGGCAAGACGCGTATTGATCCGGTGATACTGATTGCAAATCGCAGATTGTGTGATCTGTAGAAGAAAAGCGTGAGTATAACGGAGGAGCAGGCCGGACAAAGTCCCATCCTGACCGCATTCGTTGTGCAGGTCAGTGACCTCCAACTTAAATCCTTCGCCTTCACCCTGAACGAGTGCGCGATGAGCCGATCGGGATACGCCAAGAAATGCCGGAAGACCGACCATTCCCTCTCTGCCGATCATCCCCAGTTCGAGACTCGATTTTCCATCAACGGCGGATATAAGGGAGACAATACCGGAATTTACAAAGTAAACGTCGCGTATCAGTTCGTCCTGCTCCTGAATGATCTTTCCAAACTCAAATTCGACCGGTTTTAAGAAAGGCTGCAATCGTTGGTATTGGTTCTCCGGAAGCGCTCCGATTATCCGGTTTGTTTGCGGAGTATTCCTGGCAATGGTTCGTGGCATCGAGATATCCTTTTGTTGTTGTGATCAATTCACAGACGGCACAAAGGAGCTATAGTGAAACTATCTCGATGTCGAATGAAAAGTTAAAGAACGTTCTTATCTATGAGGCGAATAATAACAGTAAATAACGGCAATGTCTCTTTTTATTTGACCGTGTCTGACACGTAATTACGAAGCAATCTGTCATACTCATCTTTTACGACTTGGTAACACTCACAAACTTCCTGCTCCAAACCGGGTCGGTCAATGATCTTGATCGTGCCGCGAACGTACGAGATCAGCTTTTTCTCCTGTAAAACTCCGGCAGCGACCGTAACACCTTCCCGTCTGACGCCGAGCATATTTGCAATCAGTTCATGGGTCATTACCAACTCGTTGGATTGGAGGCGATCATGATTCAGCAGAAGCCAACGGCACAACTGGTTTTCAACCGAGTGCAGACGATTGCAGACCGCCGTTTGGGAAATTTGGGTCATAAAGGCCTGGGTGTAGCGCAACAACAGGATCTGGAAGACTCCGGCGCGGGAGAATTCAGTTTTTAAGTGTGAAGCTTTTAATTTGATCGCTTTTCCGGCGCTTTGAACGATTGCGCGGTTGGGCATTGTGCCGCCGCCCATAAACAAGGCAACGCCTACCAATCCTTCGTTTCCGACCAGCCCTATTTCAGCGGTTGCGCCGTTTTCCATAATATAGAGCAGGGAAACGATCGCGGTTGTGGGAAAATAAACGTAGTTCATCTGTTCGCCGGATTCGTACAGCACATCGCCGAGGGCCAGGGTGACGGGTTCCAAATCAGGTTCGAGCCTGAAATAGTCGTCGCGCGGAAGGGCGGAAAGTAGATGGTTTTCAATTACCGCCTCAGGAGAAACCGTTTTTTCCATGCCCGAATTATATCAAAATTTTCATCTATATGTGCGCTCCCGCACAGATAAATAACATTCGAACAAGGCTGTTATAGGGGAGAGTTATCGAATTTCTTCCAAGACCATGCACAAAAATGAGCAAACAAAAAGCAGCTCTTTTTAGCCTGCTATCAGGCACCGATATTTTCACCGGTACATTTCGCGTTTTTGCATATTTGCGCAGGGAGGGAATCGTGGAAGTACAATGATTAGTATCAACCAAAAGTTCGTTTTTAATTTCAACCATCCGAAAATAGCGTAAATGAGAATAGACGAACAGAGTTAATTAAACTAAGATACGAAGATGTCGCTTCCGAATTTTCCTGACGATTAAACCCCGTAAAAACTGGAAAACGCGCAATGTGCGTTAACGCACATTAATTTCGCGTACCTTTATATATTCTAAAGCGTTATAACTTTTTTCCGAATTCGGCTCTGCTTTTTGCGTTGCTCAGCACGTAGTCTGAGAAAACTTGTGTGGTATAAGATCGATGAAAATTTTGCTTTACAATCCCGATAATGGAATGACCCGTAATTTTATGCCGCATTTGTGGATGTTTTTGCTTCAGGCTTTAACTCCGCCCGAGCATGAAGTGATTCTGATCGACGGAAACGCAAAGGCGATGACGATCAAGGAACTCGTTAAATTTTGCAAGGAAGAAGAAGTCGGCCTTATTGGAATCGGCGCGATGACTCGAATGGTCGCGCGTGCATACAAAGTGGCTGATGCTCTGCGGGATGCAGATTTTAAGGTGGTGATGGGCGGACCGCACGTCACCGAATGCCCCGATGAAGCCTTGGGACGCGACGGTGGCCCGCGACATGTCGATGCGGTTGCGCTCGGAGAAGCGGACGCGACTTGGCCTGCGATGGTCGAGGATGCTTCAAATGGAACGCTCAAAGATGTATATCAGCCGGAATTCGATGAAAAAGGAAACGATATTAAGCCGAGTTTGCAGCCTTATCCACACATCCCTTGGGAGACATTAGATTTAGATCAATTTAGCCTTGTTCCGGGTTTTGCTCGTCCCCTTCTTTCGAAACTCGGAGAAGGCTGGGGAAAATTCTTTGTTGTTCCGATTGAAACGGGACGCGGGTGCCCTTACGGTTGCGAATTCTGCACCGTCACCGGTTTTTTTGGCGATTCGATTCGGTTTCGCACAAATGAGAGTGTGGTCGAAGAGTTATTGCGCCTAAAGAAGCGGGCAAAAACTGAAAAAGGGCAAATCGCTGTTTTCTTTATTGACGACAATCTCGCGATAAATAAAAAGCGGCTGAAGGTTTTGCTGAAGGAGATAATTGCGGCAGGAGCACAGCTTCCATGGGTAGCTCAAATTAGCGCAAATCTTCTTAAAGATGAAGAGCTGGTCGATCTGATCAAGGAATCCGGCGGAAAATGGATCTTTATCGGGATGGAATCGATCGATCCGGAAAATATGGCCTCGGTTAATAAGAACTTTTCAAGACCTGGCGACTATAAGGAAGTATTAGATCGGCTCGCCAAGCGCAATATTTACGCGATAACATCGTTTATTTTTGGAATGGATAACGATACAAAAGGCGTGGCGACAAGAACGGTTGACGAAATCGAAACCTGGGCGCCGGGGCTTCCGGTTTTCGGGCAGCTTACACCGTTTCCCGCAACTCCGCTTTATGATCGACTTCAAAAGGAAGGAAGACTTTCGCGTCCAAAACACTGGCTCGAATTTGCGCCGTTTTTGATGGCTCATAAGCCTGCGAAGATGGAAATTTCGGAAGCAAAATCGGAGGTCGATTATGCCTGGTCAAGGTCGTACAGCCCCGAGCGAAATGCGGCCGCTCTTGAGGAAATCAAGGACACACACATTCAATACCGAGTCAGCCATTTTGTTTCACGCATATGTTTTCGGGGTATCTATTTTCCGCAAATGAAAAAAAGAGAGTGGCTTACTTTGTTCTTTCAAAATCGCAAGTCGATATATGAATTATTAAAGGGCGGCGTAGTGACTTGGCGTGAAGCCAGAGCCAGTGCAAATGCAAACGGAAATGGAAACAATGGCGATGGATACGCGAAAATCGACGAGGTATTGAGCCTGCCCGAAGATCTCCCGAAAATATCAAAGAATTAAGCCGCTTACCCGATTATTGGAATCGAAGTTGAGCTCAGCGGATTTGCGCACCAATCCTGTTATCCCGCCCTTCGGTTTGACGTCTACTTTGCGGTTCTACTCTTAAACGCTTGACGCAACTTAAACCTACCTTACCCGCTCGTTTAAAAATGGTTTCGTTAAAATTCGATCCGTTGAGAAACCTGTTATTCGCATTTCAGCGGCAAACTTTGTAAGGTTGAATGATGCCGGAATTGCCCGAAATAATGGTCGAGTTTCGCAACGTCGATTTTGCGGTCGGTGAAACGCAGATTCTGAAAAATCTCGATCTCAAAATAAAACAGGGTGAAATTTTTATTCTGCTGGGTGAATCTGGCTGCGGAAAAACCACCACTTTAAAACTTATCAATCGCCTGATCGAGCCGACCGGCGGGGAAGTGCTTGTCGAAGGAATATCAACGACTGATTGGGACCCGATAAAACTGCGCCGGCGAATAGGTTATGTACTGCAGGAGGCGGGGCTTTTTCCGCATTTTAATATCGAGAAAAATGTCTCTCTGGTTCCAAGCCTTGAAAATTGGAGTGCAGACAAAAAACGGCAGCGGACAAGAGAAATGCTTGATCTGGTGGGTCTAAAGCACGAGAATTTCGCGAGACGATTTCCGGCGGAGCTTTCCGGAGGACAACGACAAAGAGTTGGTGTAGCCAGAGCCTTGGCAGCGGACCCCGACATGCTGCTTTTGGACGAACCGTTTGGGGCGCTAGACGCAATCACCCGAAGCCATCTCCAAAGAGAATTCTCGAAACTTGTTAGAGATCTGGGAAAGACCGCTATTTTTGTAACTCACGACCTACAGGAAGCTTTCGCACTTGGGACAAGGATTTGCCTCATGGAAAAAGGACGGATTGCTTTGGTCGAATCGCCAGAGAAATTTCAAGAGCATGATTTGCCGCTTGTAAGGGAATACCTGGCGACTTTAGCGGCGCAGTAAAAGATTTAAGGCGGGGACGCGGGGGTCTATCGGCAAGGAAAAATTGCTTCTGAGTTGTGAAAGATTTCGAAGAAAAATCCTCGGAAGAGATCGAATGCAGGATCGACGGAATTACGTTTCAAAATAATACCTGGCTGGGTGCAGCTATTCGACAAGCTGCCGGGACGTTGTTGCGCCAGGAATCGCGTGATCTGTATGGTGATCGGGTACACGATTATCGACGCCGTATTAGTCTGCCGGGTCAGCTGCCGAATATATCGACGGCTGACGAGTTAGATCCGATCTCCATCAAGCCAAGAAGGATCGGGTCAGTTTTTACAATTTTTAAATGCCGGAAATGACTTTTCGATAATCAGAAGAGGTATTTCGGCATAATTCATTCCTCGATTTTCGAGAAACTAGCTAGAGACGAAGTTGTAAACGTTTCCACTATTAGATTGAGCGTTGCTGATCCACATCGAAGAGGCCTGCAGACTCAAATGAACAGCCCCGCCACCGCCGAGCTGAAGCAGGTTGTTCAAACGGCTGATTTCCATTACCAAGCCAAAACAGTGTAGATCGTCCCATGCGAGCAAAGTGCTGAAATAAGTGTTGTAATCCATATCTTGGGCAATAGAATTTCCAAACAGATTAAAGCGCGAATTACCAGGTAATTCGTTATATAGGAATTTCACGGCGCCCGCAGGTGCGTTTTGACGGATCGTTTCGTAGGCGTTTCGACGACTTTCAAAGCGTCTCGAGCCAAACGTGTTGTTGATCAGCCGGTAATCGAGATAGCGGTCGGAGATTTCCCTAGCCCAGCCTTTTAAAAGGGCCTTGACTACTTTTTTGTCCGTCAAGGTAGCAGAAAAATCACAAACCTGTCGAGTTTGTCCGCCGCCATACCAGGCACCCTCTCCGTGGTTAAAACTCCAGTGGCATCTGCTACCACCTAGCTGTCTTCGGCCGCGACCTGCAACGCTGACAATTTCCGTAAACTCGGCGTCAACCTTTGCCAAAAGCCTGCGAGGAAACTGAGAACGATCATTGCGATATGGATAAATTTCTGTTTGAAAAGACATAATCTTGGAACCCCTTAAAAAATAGACGGTCGATCCCTCGAAATTTGCCTTGATTCAAGTTGGTTAGACCCCTGAGTTGTCTCCAACGGGTTTGATATAATTATTTTGATGGAAAAACAATACGAAAAAACTGTTGAGTTTCGTAATGTGAAATTTTACGTCGGTGATTTTCATAATCATAAGAGTTACCCACGATTTACCGGAGGCGTTCAGTTTCGGACAAGGGTTTGTTTTGATGGAAAGGCTAGGATCGCGTTGATTGAAACCTTGGAAGAGTTTCGAGAGCACGATTCCACTCGTAAGGAATATCGTGAAACTCTGGTCGCCTCGGAAAGAAGAACTTGGAAGACACAAAGTTTGTTTAGGTATTAAAATGGAGCTCGAGACTGATCCGGCCTTTGGAACCTGTTCTCCGTCTCAATATCTCTGCATTTTGATATCGTATGAACCTTTTTGAATTTATACAACAAAACTGGTCAGAGATTCTCGCTCTAACCCGCGAGCATATTTTTCTTGTCTTGGTTTCGACGGCATTTGCGGTTTTGGCCGGGGTACCTTTGGGAATCTTGCTTACGCGGATCAAATCCTTGCAGACACCGATCCTCGGGTTTGCAAACATCATGCAGACAATTCCTTCGCTTGCACTTTTCGGGCTTTTGATCCCGATACCCCTGATCGGCGGAGTTGGCGCAAAAACGGCAATAATTGCACTCGCGCTTTATGCTCTTCTTCCGATAATACGAAATACCGTGACCGGTATTTTGGGCATTGATCGAAGGGTGAAGGAATCTGCGGTCGCGATGGGGATGACCGATCGGCAGGTATTGTGGCAGGTCGAATTGCCGCTTGCGATGCCGGTTATTTTGACGGGAATCCGTGTCGCTGTAGTTATCTCGGTTGGTGTTGCTACGATCGCGGCGGCGGTCGGCGCGGGCGGTCTCGGGACCTATATTTTCAGGGGTTTGCGGCAAAACGACAATAATCTGCTTCTTGCGGGCGGGATATTTTCCGCCATCCTAGCTTTGTTTGCCGATTTTGGATTGGGGCAGATAGCGAAACTCTATCGACCGAAAAGATCAGAAAACATTGCGTCTGACCGTCGACGGAGATTTTTGGTACTTAGCGGTGCGGCACTCGTTACGGTGTTGATCGTCGGAAGTTTCCTGCCTGCCGTTTTCTCATCATTCCAAATCGAAAGCTCTGAGAACAAGATAGTTGTCGGCTCAAAAGACTTTACGGAGAATTTGATCCTGGCCGAAATAATGGCTCAGATGCTCGAAAAAAGAGGCGCTGCGGTTGAGCGCCAATTCGAGCTTGGCGGAACGCTTGCGCATCGAACAATGTTAACCGGGGAATTAGATGTCTATCCTGAGTATTCGGGGACGTCATATGCCGTGATCCTCAAAAAGACGCCGATCTCGGACGCGCGAAAGGTTTATAACGAAGTGAAATCCGAATACGGCGAGAAATTTGAATATGTTTTAAGCCAACCACTTGGATTTGCAAACGACTACGCTATCCTTGTTTCTCAAGAAACCGCAAAAGAAAAAAACCTTAGGACGATATCGGATGTCGTCAATGCGAACACAAAAGACTGGCGCATCGGTCTGGATCAGGATTTTATGTCTCGCGAGGACGGCTATCCGGGACTTAAGAAAGCCTATAATTTTGATTTTGCTGCTCAACCCCGTGAAATGGAACTCGCGCTGACATACCGCGCTTTGGACGCCGGCGAGTTGGATCTGATCGTTGGATATTCTACGGACGGTCTGATATCCGCATTGAATCTTGTCCAACTCGAAGATGACAAAAAGTACTTCCCGCCATATGAAGCGATGTTTGTTGCCAGAAAAAATGCATTTGAACGCAGCTCGGAATTGCGCGAGGTTTTTGAAGCTTTGGACGGGGCGATCTCCACAAAGGAGATGCAGAAGCTCAATTACGAAGTCGACGGCAATAAGCGTCAGCCAAAGGATGTGGCGAGAGATTGGATCGCAAAAAAGTTTCCGGCTTCAGGATAAAATTGCTTCCTTCCGACCGGAATAAATTAGAAACGCCGCGAAAATCGGCCCTCAGCGAATCTTTTTACCAAGGTTTCCTAAAGGTAATAAAGAAGTAAACAAAACCTGAAAGGATCATTAAAAGACTGAGTGCGGAAAAGATTCGAAGTGTCCAATTATTGATATCGTCGCGGGCGATAAAATCCATTGTGTGGAGCATCCAGAGAAAATCAAAAACCCGCCAGTTGCTGGTTCTAAAAGACTGGATCTGGCCGTTATCGGCTGACAGGTAGACGGTCAGCGCTTCAGGATGATCAAACGATACGGCCCACGCCGGCAAGGGCTTTTCGCGGTACTCGTGATGAGAACTCACATCGCCGGCGGTTAAATAATCGGTTTGCTTTACCTCCGCTTTTTCTTTCAGGGCTTTAGCGGCTATTTCCTCAGCCTCTTCGCGCGTTATTGAGTTTCTTTTTTCACCGGTTTTCGTGTCAAAGAGTGCGGTGAATTCCTTTTTCCCGGCGTCGCTGTAAATCACCTCAAAATAATTTGCGTCCATAACGCTGACGATCCGTAATGAGGTCACGCTTGAATCCGGGTTGGATTCTGCGAGCTGGCGTTTAATATCCGCCGGAGCAATCGATCCCTCAAGCGGCCGGATCGCGTTTCGATCCCCTCTCAAATGATCTCCGCGAATCTCCTTTATATTTGTCCAGCTAAAAAAGATTCCGCTGATCGTCCAAAGAAGAAATTGAATCCCGATAAAAACCCCAAGATATCTGTGGCTTTTACGAATCAGTTTTTTATAATCCCCGGATTTCATATTTTCTATTCGGCAAAAAAGTGTTGGATCATTATATGCTAACAGGCTGACTTAGTATATTTTTAAAAAAATACCGTTAGCTTTTATAGCAGGGTTTATAATCAGGAATACTATGGCCAAAGAATTTATCGATCCAATTTGCGGAATGAAAGTAGCGCCGGAAACCGCAGCGGCAAGTGTTGAACACGAAGGCGAAACGATCTACTTTTGCGCCGCCGTATGCAAGGAGAAGTTTCTTGATCAAAACCTGAAGTCAGAAGGTGAAATACGTCCGGCACAGACCAGTCGGCAATCGTCCGAAAAAACTTATATCGATCCGATCTGCGGGATGACGGTATTGCCGGAAACCGCTGCGGCAAGTTACCAGTCCGCCGATGGCGGCGAGACCGTCTATTTTTGTGCCGAAGGATGTAAACAAAAATATTTGTCGCAAATCAATTTGGGAGATGGAGAAGATGGAATTGAGGTATCGCATGGCGGAATGAACGCAGCGCCCGGCGGAGAGCATATTGATCCGGTTTGCGGTATGTCGGTTTCAGTCGAATCAGCGGCGGGGAGTTTTGATTTTGAAGGCGAGTCATATCACTTTTGCTCTGAAGGCTGTTTAATAAAATTTCGCCAGAATCCAAAAAGTTTTCTGGAAGACAACACAAAAGCGAACCATGAGGCTGAATCGGAGGGAATCGAATACACCTGCCCGATGCACCCGGAAATTGTACAAATTGGTCCGGGAAGCTGTCCGATCTGCGGGATGGCCCTTGAGCCAAAAGTAATATCCTTGGAAGATGCTCCGGATCCGGAACTGATCGATATGACGCGCAGATTTTGGGTCTCTGCGGTGTTGACCGTTCCCGTTTTTGCACTCGCAATGTTGGAAATGCTTCCTACTTTTCATCAGTACATCTCCCCAAAAGTTTCGGTGTGGGTACAGTTTGTTTTAGCGAGCCCGGTTGTGCTTTGGGGCGGATTTCCGTTTTTCGAGAGAGCCCGGACTTCGATAAAAAATGTTTCGCCGAATATGTTTACGCTAATCGCGATGGGGACGGGCGCGGCTTATATTTACAGTCTTGTCGCTATTTTCGCGCCGCAGCTTTTCCCGGCTTCGATGCTCGATCCGCACACTAATTTGATCCCTGTTTATTTTGAAGCAGCCGCTGTAATCATAACCCTGGTGCTGCTTGGCCAGGTTTTAGAATTGCGCGCGAGAAGCCAGACGTCGTCGGCAATTAAGGAACTATTAGGGCTTGCCCCAAAAACTGCGATCGTCGTTTTTGACGACGGCACGGAAGAAGAAATTGCCCTTAAGGATGTCCAGCTGGGCGCCAGACTTAGAGTAAAGGCGAACGAGAAAATTCCGGTAGACGGAACGATCGTCGAAGGTGAAACCTCGGTAGACGAATCAATGGTCACAGGTGAATCTATCCCGGTTGAAAAACGCGCCGGGGATCAGATCATTGGCGGAACGATTAATGGAAAACGCGGATTTATGATGCGGGCCGAAAAGGTCGGAAGCGATACCTTGCTTGCACAAATTGTCAGAATGGTCGGCGAAGCGCAACGATCTCAGGCGCCGATCCAGAGACTGGCAGATGTTGTCTCGGCTTACTTTGTCCCCGCAGTGATCCTGGTCGCGTTGATCGCGTTTGCCGTCTGGATAGTATTTGGTTCATTTACATATGCCCTCGTTGCAGCAGTTTCGGTTTTGATCATAGCCTGCCCGTGTGCCTTAGGTTTGGCAACGCCGATGTCGATCATGGTTGGTACGGGACACGGTGCAAAGAACGGCGTATTGGTCAAAAAGGCGGCAGCCCTTGAAGCGCTGGAGAAGGTAAATGCGATCGTCGTCGATAAAACCGGCACACTTACGGAGGGAAAACCCCGTCTGCAGCGCATTATTACGAATAACGAATTAAAAATTCCGGAAAACGAACTATTGAAATTAGTAGCATCGTTAGAACGATCGAGCGAACATCCTTTGGCAGAATCAATTGTCGAAGGTGCGAAAGAAAAGGGAATTGAACTGATAAAACCCGAAAACTTTGAGTCGGTAACAGGAAAAGGGATTTTTGGGCGTGTCTCGGGGAAAAGCATTGCGGTCGGAAATGAAGACTTCATAACCGGAGAGATTCGAAAGCGCGGTGATCAGCTTGAAAACGAATCAGATTCTCAGCACCTCAAGCGTGACGTCCTGGAAAAGGCTGATGAATTGAGGGTTGAGGGTCAAACTGTAATGTTTGTATCGTTAGATAATCAATTTGCCGGATTGATCGGAGTTGCCGATTCGGTCAAACAATCTGCAAAGGCAGCGGTCGATGAACTTCGCCGGCAAAATATCGAAGTGATCATGATGACCGGCGACAATCAAAAAACCGCCAAAGCCGTAGCGGCAAAATTAAGAATCGACCAGGTTTTCGCCGATGTTCTTCCGGAACAAAAAGCCGAAAAAGTTAAGGAATTACAATCTCAGGGAAAGATCGTGGCAATGGCTGGAGACGGTGTTAATGATGCGCCTGCGCTTGCCCAGGCTCAAGTTGGAATCGCAATGGGTACGGGGACTGATGTGGCAATGGAATCGGCGGATATTACGCTGCTCAAAGGAGATTTGGGGGGGATCCTAAAAGCCAAGAAGCTGAGCGAAGCAACGATGAGCAATATCCGGCAGAATTTATTTTTCGCATTTATATACAACCTCGTCGGTGTTCCGATCGCAGCTGGCGTTCTCTTTCCGTTTATCGGTGTTCTATTGTCCCCAATGATTGCCAGCGCTGCGATGACGTTTAGTTCGGTTTCCGTGATACTAAACGCATTGCGTTTGAGGGGACTAAAGCTCTAAATTGAACCTAATCGGAATTCTTGAAAGAGCATATAAAATGAGACTGCTCGTAAATTAGTTATTGACAATGTTTTTCTTATACACATATAGTAATAGTGTGGTAAAGCGTCTAAAAACTGCGTTTTTCATTTTGGTGCTTAGTTTAAGTGTGTTTTCAGGAACACCTTTGCAAAGCGGCGATATGATCATGAAAGAGAATGTTTGTCCGATGAAATGCTGTAAGAAATCGGCAAAATCTCGAAAGCTGCAGAAAAAGAATCAAAAATATCTTTGCGCCATATTGGTTTGCTCACAAACGAATCCGGGTAATACTAGCTCGGTTTCCCAGGTAAACCTTACTCCGGTATTTATTGCCTCAGAAAAAACCACGCTTTTTCAAGTTCTTTCTTCCACCAAACCAAAAGATAGTGCTAAGGCAACATTTGCAATCGAGCCTTCAGCAAAAAACTCTCGGCCGAAATATATCCAACATCAGAGAATCTTAATCTAGTTTTAAAGCATAGCTGTGTCTTTTTTTAGGTAGAACTGTACCTGAAATCTGGCATTTCTTTTTTTAAAACTATGATCGCCAGTCAATTTGAATAATTGACGTTGAAGGTCATTTGCTGAAATTTTAGGGCGTGAGTAAATCGAACAGACCGCCTTAAAAAAATGTAATCAACTCAGAGAAGGGAATCAGATGAAATATACAATCTACGGGATTTTGATGTCGGCCATTGTTTTAGTTTCAGTATTCGCATTTGCTGCATGTAGCGCTGAAGAAGAGGCTCGATCCGATGAAAGCTCATCGAATGGCATGAGAGGAATGGATCACAATAGCGGTGAAATGAACCACGGTGATCCTAACGATAAGAAATCGGAAAAGTCTGATTTTTCAGGCCAGCGAAATGAAAGTACATTGGGAATTCTGGCTGCATTCGAAAAGATGAAAGCGGCATTGGACGCAAACGACAAAGCCAATGCCGTAGTGGGAGCAAAGGCTTTACTTACCGCATTTAAAAAATTCAACAAGACAGAAATACCACAAGGAAAGCGTGACGAATTTGCCGAAATTCAGGAAAGCGCGGAGGAGCACGCTGAGCATATTGTTAAAAGTGATCTGGCCCATCAAAAGGAGCACTTTGAATCGTTAACGAAAGACATCAAAGACCTTTTGGAACTGCTCAGTGACGCTAAAGAGGAGAAACAAGGTTCTGGATAAATAAAAATACGGTTGTGAATCGGGAGATGTAGTGAAAAAAGGATCCAGCATAAGGAATATTCTGAAGATAATTGTTCTTACAATATTCGTTGCGTTTGTTGGAATGCAGTTTATTCCGGCGACCCGGAATGAGAGCCGTTCGATGTTGGAAACGGATTTTGTCAAAACTTTTGATGTTCCATTTGAGGTTCAGAAAGTTTTAAAAACCTCTTGCTACGATTGCCACAGTAACAACACAAATTACCCTTGGTATAACAAGATCCAGCCCGCCACGTGGTTTTTGGAAGGGCACATAACCGACGGCAAAAAGGAGTTGAATTTTAGCGAATTCGGAAGCTATTCCCGGCGGCGGCAAAGGAATAAACTGAGGTCCATTGTCAGCCAGGTCAAATCAGATGAGATGCCGTTATGGTCTTATACATTGATCCATTGGGATGCTGATCTATCGGAGGAGCAAAAGAAACTTCTCGAGGATTGGATTAGAGGAATTGAGAAGTCATTGTAGAAATTGAAAACATTTTGGAGGGAAAAAATATGAATAAAGCAACAAATATTATCGGATTAGTAATTCTTCTTGCACTAATAGCGCTCGGTGCTGCATGTAGCGGCGCGGCCACGGAAAGTGGAATGAAGGTGTTTGCCACGAAAAAGGTCAGCGACAACCTGACCATAACGCTTTCGGGCGAAGACGGAAAACTAAAAAACGGTCAGCAGGAAATCATGCTTTCCTTCACCGACGGATCGGGAAAGCCGGTCGAAATTAAGGCTGCGACTTTGAACTTCAATATGCCGGCAATGGGCTCAATGGCCGAGATGAACAATGCTGCCGAGCTTACGACAACAGGTACACCTGGTCAATTTAAGGGCAATTTAAACATAGAAATGAAGGGTGATTGGATCGCGCAGGTGTCGTATGAAGGTGCCGAATCCGGTAAAACGACGATCTCGACGAAGGCGCAGTAGTTTGAATGACTGGAACGCAAGCGGCTCGCTTGCAATGAGTGCGATAGCACAAACAATTACGATATGAGTTAAGTCGCTAAGTATCCAACGGGACTCCGTCGCTTATGCAACGGATGCAAGCGAGCCGCTTGCGTTCCAGTCGGGGAAAATTATGATTCACGCAATTATCGAATGGTCGCTCAAGAATCGGGTAATCGTTCTCGCAGTGTTTTTGGGCATTGCGGGCTGGGGCTATTATGCGCTGCGAAACACGCCGATCGACGCAATTCCCGACGTTTCGGAAAACCAGGTTATCGTCTTTACCGATTGGGCGGGACGATCTCCGCAGGAGGTGGAGGACCAGATCACCTATCCGCTTGTGACAAACCTGCAAGGGCTTCCGGGTGTGAAGGTTGTGCGGGCGAGCTCCGCGTTCAGCTTTTCGATGATAAATATAATTTTCGAGGAGGACGTCGAATTATATTTTGCGAGAACCCGGATCCTCGAACGCCTCAATGTTGTCTCAAATCAATTGCCCGATGGCGTTACGCCAACACTCGGGCCGGACGCGACGGGAGTTGGGCAAATTTTCTGGTATACGCTCGAGTCGGATAAATATTCTCTGCGCGAACTCAGGACGATGCAGGATTGGTTTGTGCGCTACCAGCTGAATTCCGTAAAGGGCGTCGCCGAGGTCGCCTCGGTTGGCGGATATGTCCAGCAGTATCAAATTGATGTTGATCCAAATGAGCTTCGCGGTTTTGGAATGCCGATCTCAAAGGTTATCGAGGCTGTTCAGAAATCGAATAGCAATGTTGGCGGCAATGTTGTTGAACAATCGGGGCAGTGGGCGATCGTACGCGGAATCGGTTTGATCGAGTCGATTGCCGATGTTGAAAATATCGTCATCGGTTCCTCAAACGGAATACCGGTTTACGTTAAGAACGTTGCAAAAGTGAAGTTGGGCAATGCGTTTCGGGTCGGTGCGCTGGATAAGAATGGGAAAGAGGCAGTCGGTGGAGTTGTTATAGCACGTTATGGAGTTAACACACTCGATGTTATCGAGGCGACGAAAAAAAAGATCGAAGAAATTGAGATCGGCCTGCCCGAAGGTGTAAAGATCGTTCCATTCTATGATCGCACCCAGCTGATCAACCGCGCGACCTCTACGCTGACCTGGACCCTGATCGAGGAACTGATACTCGTTACTCTGGTTCATATACTTTTTCTCTTCCATTTTCGGTCGATCCTGATCGTTTCCATTCCACTGCCATTGGCGGTTTTGATGTCATTCCTGTTTATGTATTTTATGGGGATCTCGTCAAATATAATGTCGCTTTCAGGTATTGCGATCGCCATCGGGGTTTTGGTTGACGCGGGAATCGTAGTCACCGAAAACGCGTTTCGGTATATGGAGAAGAACGACGTTGACACCAGCGATAAACAAGCGGTTTGGAAAGCCGTTTTGGAATCCACAAAGCTCGTTGGGCGTCCGGTGTTCTTTTCGATGGCGATCATCATTCTCGCTTTTATTCCGGTTTTTGCACTTGAAGGGCGTGAAGGCAAACTCTTTCATCCGCTTGCATTTACAAAGACATTTGCGATGATCGCCGCGACAATGATCGCAGTAACCCTGGTTCCCGTTTTATGCACCTTTCTCCTACGCGGGAAAATGCATTCTGAAGATTCGAATCCCGTCATGCGTTTCCTCCAAAGGCTTTATAAACCCGCATTGGTAGCTGCGCTGAAAAATCGACTTGTTGCAGTTCTGATCGCCTTTGGACTATTTCTCGGAGCAATCTATCTGGCATCTGGGATCGGTTCGGAGTTTATGCCGAATTTGAACGAGGGCGATCTCATGTATATGCCGGTTACCGATCCCGCAATTTCGATGGACGAAGCGCTAAAGCTGATAAAAAAGCAGGACGAAATCATTGCTTCATTTCCTGAGGTTGAATACGCCGTCGGTAAAGTCGGGCGAGCGGATTCGCCGACCGATCCCGCGCCGGTAAATATGAATGAAACGCTCATTCATCTAAAGCCTAAGGAAGAATGGCGCGCCGGGGTCACACGCGAATCCTTGATCGCAGAAATGGACTCAAAGCTAAAAATGCCGGGTGTCACCAATATCTGGACGCAACCGATTATCAAAAGTATTGAAATGCTTGCAACGGGAATCCGTTCGGAGATCGGCGTCAAGATATTTGGAAATGATTTGGCGACTTTGGAAAAACTGTCGAGGCAAGTTGCCGCCGCGGTCAGCACGGTTGAAGGCGCAAGAGATGTCTACCCTGAAAGGGTTATCGGCACTCCGTATATCGATATAGACATTAACCGGCGTGCCGCGGCCCGCTACGGGATCGATGTCGGAATGATCAACGATGCGATCGAAAAGGGGATCGGTGAAACAAATCTTTCGACCACGATCGAAGGCCGCGAGCGATTCCCAATACGGGTTCGGTACGCGCCTGATTTCCGCGATCGCGTTGAGAATATCGGTCAAATCCCGCTGGTTATGGCCGACGGCACGACCATTCCGTTGGCGCAGGTGGCGGATATACGTAATACCAACGGAGCTTCGATGATCCAAAGCGAAAATGGTCTGTTGAAAGGCACAGTTTTGCTTAACGTACGGGGCCGGGACATCGGTTCATTCGTTTCTGAAGCCGATGCGGTGGTTAAGGAAAAGGTCCAATTGCCAGCCGGGTATTACATAAACTGGAGCGGCCAATTCGAAAATCAGCAGCGCGCAAAACAGCGTTTGATACTGGTAATTCCAATTGTGCTGATCCTGATCTTTGGGCTCCTTTATATGACTTACAATTCGGCCGTGGAGGCGGCGCATGTCCTCCTTGCGGTCCCGTTTGCCTTGACCGGCGGGGTTTACCTGCAGTGGATTCTTGGCTACAACTTCTCGGTCGCCGTTTGGGTCGGCTTCATCGCACTTTTTGGAACTGCCGTGCAAACCGGCGTTGTGATGGTCATATATTTGGAAGAAGCCGTCGAGAAAAAACGAAAACAACTCGGCGTACTGGAAAAGAAAGACTTGCTTGAAGCGGTTATTGAAGGAGCCCTGCTTCGTTTGCGACCGAAAGTTATGACGGTAACAACAGTTATTGCCGGGCTTCTGCCGATAATGTGGAGTTCGTCCACGGGCGCCGAAGTTATGAAGCCGCTTGCAACACCCGTTCTTGGCGGAATGGTTTCGAGTCTTTTTCATGTGTTGATAATTACGCCGGTGATCTTTTATTGGATACATCAGCGCAGGCTGAATACAGAAAATGACCGGTAGTTGTCTTATGCATTGCCACTGGCTTTAGCTAGTGGATGAGGTTAGAAAATGATATGGGCTTTAGCCGAATCAGTAAAAAACAATTAATCGTTCGAGCAGCCTTGGCTCAAACAATACGGAGAATATCTTTCCCTTTGAATTTGGCGAAAGCCTTTTTCGATTGTTGCTCCGGTCCACTAGCTAAAACTAGTGGCAATTCAATGAGGAAGTTCTTTCTGAAGCTAATGAGTATAAGGATTGCTTTAATTGCGGCTTGGATGCTAATACCAGGATTTTATTTTATACCTCAACTGGCGGCGCAAATCGCTATCAAGCCTCCAATTAAAAAAATCGAGCCACAACAGATCATGCCCGAGTTGGATTTAACCAGCGGGCGCTATCTCGACATGGTCGACGGCACGTCCGCAGATGAAGCCGTTCGTCTGGCAATTGAAAACAACGGCGAGATCAGAGCCATGCGGGACGAACTCGAAGCGGCAAAAGCACTTATCTCACAAGCCGAATTGCGTCCAAATCCGCGTTTGATGATCTCAGGAACCCAGGAAGGCATTATTGGAAATCGATATAGTGCGGGTGCGGCTGTTAGTTTGCCGCTTGAATTAGGGGGCCGACGAGAAAGCCGAATCAAAGTTGCCGAAGTAAAAGCCCGGGTTCAAGCGGCCCGCCTCGCCAACGGCGAGCGAAAACTAGCTGCCCAGGTGCGCAATCTATTCGGCGAGTCTCTGGCGAGGATCGAAAAGCTTAAATTTCTCGAGGAATTGTTGGGAAACGCTGAGCAAGGCTACAAACTAATAAAAGCAAAGGTTTCAGAAGGAAGCAACGCTCCGCTGGAGCAGAATATGACGCTCGTCGAGCTAAATCGAATTAGGTCGATGCGTGAAACGGCACGCGGAGCAGTCGAGATCAAGATGCTGGCATTAAGAAATGCAATTGGTCTCGAATCGGTCGAACCATTGCGGTTGAAAGGAAATTTCGAAAATATGCTTGTCGGGGTCCCGAGCCTTCCGATTGCCAAGGAGCAAGCCGTTTTGAACCGGCCGGATCTGGAGGCACTTCGGCATACGCTTGCCCTGGGAAATGCACAGCTGGAGAA
>JABDJV010000155.1 GCA_013003295.1 Pyrinomonadaceae bacterium
CTGTTTCTGGGTGTGGGATGATCTGGGAGCAAATCACAATATGATGTACGTCGTATTCTACGTCGCCCCGGTCGTTCTTTGGCTGCATTTCGTATCGGTCACAAATCTTTTGAGAGGAAAAGGATAAGCAGGAAGAACGGATCTATTTGGTGGAGACGAATGGCACACGTTCTCCTTGAATTTTGTTAGAATAAGAACACGCAAACTCAGTTTTTATAAGCATTATGAAGGATAGACCCGATAATTTGAGCAGTAAGATTGTCAAAGAGGACCAAATTGCCGGTTTTCTACTTACCGAAAACACCTATCCGCAGGAATATCGAACCGAGGTTCACGCGCACGATTATGACTATTTCTGCTTTGTCCTCAATGGCGACTACACGCTCAAATATCGCGAAAAAGCGTTTCTGTGTCAGCCCTCAAAGCTTTTATTTTTTCCACGGGGAACCGATCACGCGTGCTATATGCATACGAATTCAAGATGTTTCAATTTCCGGCTAAACCCGCAGGTTCTGGAATTCCTCAGTTCAGGGCGAAGTTTGCCAATTGACGAGGCCGTCCAAAAGAGCCCTGAAGTTAACCGGCTGATGTCCCGGCTTTATCAAGAATTTTACACGGTCGACGAGTTTTCGCCTTTGACGGTAGAGGGATTGATCTCGGAAATTACCGCCGCATATCTGCGGCAGACAAGCAACGGACGCGATAGAGGATCCGTTCCAAAGTGGCTGTTGACCGCTTCCGAGTATATTAAAGCTAATTTTGCTGACGCTCCGACGATTTCGGAAGTTGCAGGCATATCCGGTGTGCATCCGACCCATCTGGCTCGGGAATTCCGGCGTCATTTTCACATTACTATTGGAGATTTCGTCAGGAAAAAAAGGGTCGAAAGCGCCTGCCAAAAAATTATCCGGTCGGAAACGCCGTTAAGCGAAATAGCGCTGGAAACCGGATTCTTTGATCAGAGTCATTTTACGCGGATCTTCAAAAAGGCTACCGGTATGACACCAGCCGTTTACCGCGAGACATTTACAGAACGCTAAGTTTGTACAATTGCTATTGGGCGGGTCAAAAATGGCAGGGTATATTCCGTGCTGCCACCCGCCCGTGACTTGTTTAATAGGTGCAAGACGACAAAGTTTGAGTTTTCTATAATCCGAATATATACCGTTCCAGGAGTATTTATGAGGATTTGGAAAACGCTTTTGTCTTTAGTTATTTTAATTTCAGCTCTTAGCCTCTCAGCATTCTCACAAAAACAAAAAGGGATCCCCAAAGTCGGGTTTGAAGAATACAGGCTGGGAAATGGTCTGCGCGTGATCCTGCACCAGGATAATTCGATCCCGGTCGCGGCGGTCAACGTCTGGTATCACGTCGGTTCGAAAGATGAAGGTCCCGGTAAAAAGGGATTTGCACATCTTTTTGAACATCTGATGTTTCAGGGATCAAAAAACTACAACGCAAATTATTACATTCCGCTGGAAGAGGCCGGGGGCGGTCCGATCAATGGAATAACCACTCAGGACACAACGAATTTTTTTGAGGTCATTCCGTCAAATTTTCTCGAACTGGCACTTTTTCTCGAAGCCGACCGAATGGGCGGCCTCGCGGAAACAATTACACAGAAAAAACTCGAGATCCAACGAAATGTCGTCATCAACGAGCGGCTTAGAAATTTTGACAATCAGCCTTACGGAACGTGGCTCGAAAATGCTTACCAAAAAATGTACCCGCCGGGGCATCCCTACCGATGGCACCCGATCGGGTCGATCGAAGATCTTTCGTCAGCCACACTGAACGACGTCAAACGGTTTTTCCGCAAGTATTACGTGCCTAACAATGCGATTCTCTCGATCTCCGGGGATTTTAATATGAAGCAGACTAAAGATTGGATCGAAAAATACTTTGGCCCGCTCGATAAAGGTAAGCAAATCAAGCGCCCGATTCCTACCCCGGCAAAGATGAAAGGCGAGAAGCGGCTAATAGTTGAAGATTCGGTTTCTCTGCCTCGTTTGTTTTTTGGCTGGCATATGCCGCCCAGGTATTCAAAAGGCGAAGCCGAATTGGAGATGCTCGCCAGGATCTTAACTTACGGTCGGAGTTCGCGATTGAAGCGCAAGCTCGTTTATCAAAAGAAACTCGTGCAGAACGTCGCATTTGTAAAAATCAGCAGGGAACTCGGCGGACAATTCTTTCTCCTCGTAATTCCGCAGAAAGATAAATCGCTCGATCAGATCGAAAAAGAGATAAATCTTGAAATCGAACTGCTAAAGACCCAGCCCCCGGCAGAAGAGGAGATCACTCGGGCACTAAACCGGATCGAATCGGACAAGATCTTTGACCTGCAGACAAATCTTATAAGGGGCGACCTGCTTGCCGATTATGCCGTTTTTCTCGGAAAGCCCGCGTTTATCAATAAAGATATCAACCGTTTCCGACGTATTAGCGCAGCCGACCTGCAAAAAGCGGCAAAAAAGTATCTTTCGGGAAATCGGCTGGTGATGTCCTATATTCCGAGGAGCGAGGCGCCCGATTTGGGTTCGCCGGCGAAGAAAAAAGCATCAGGTAAAGAGAACCTCGAGATCAAAAAGCCAAGTGACAAGTATCTTGCAGAGCAGGCTGCCAACCTTCCGGAGGCGGGTCCAAATCCGACCCTCTCACTTCCGCCGGTAGAAAAGACAAAACTTTCAAATGGATTGGAAGTGTGGCTCGTTAAGCGCGACAAGCTCCCGATTATTTCCATGAATATGGTTATTAAAGCGGGTGTAACGTCGGAGCCTGAGCCAAAAGCCGGAGTCGCCTGGCTGACGTCGCAACTGTTGCGAAGCGGCACAAAAAACCTTTCGGCAACCGAGCTTTCCGAATCGATGCAGATGCTCGGAGCAATTTTAAGATCGTCCGTCAGATGGGATGCCACGACGATCGAAACCCAAACACTGTCCAAAAATTTCAAACCTGTACTAACTCTTTTTTCAGACGCGATCGTCAACCCGCTATTTCCCGAAAAGGAACTGGAAAACCTCCGCGACCGGAGAATTAATCGAATCATTCAGCAAAGATCGGTTCCAAGAGAAATGGCAAAGCGGGTATTTTTTCCGGTACTGTATGGAGAAAACCCCTACAACCGGCAGCTATTTGGAACCGAGAAGGGGCTTGCAAATATTTCCAGCGATGATGTCCGTAAATTTTACGCTCAATCTTATCGCCCCAACGATTCCGTTTTGATTGTCGTCGGAGACATCAACAGGAATACCCTCGTTGCCGAACTCGAAGAAGCATTCTCGGATTGGAATCCGCGGCCATCGGCGCCGCACCGGAATATAAAAATTCCGAGTCAGGTTGAAAAAAGCAGGATCTATCTTGTCGACAAACCGGGAGCCGCGCAATCCACTATTTTCTTCGGACAAATTGCAGCGCCCCGGAATAGCCCGGATTTCATTCCGATGACGGTGCTAAACTCGATCCTTGGTTTCGGGCTGAATTCCCGTATCAGCATGAATCTCCGTGAAACAAAAGGCTATACCTACGAGGCCGGTTCCGATTTCACCTTTTACAAAAATGCAGGGCATTTTACTGCGTGGGCAGATGTCCGCACCGAAGTAACAAAGGAATCGGTGGCAGAGATCGTTAAGGAACTGGAAGGGATCGCCGGCAGCAAACCCCTTACAAAAAAAGAGCTTGAATACAGTAAACAAAGCCTGATCCGGCGCTTTCCCGGCAAATTTGAATCGACCCGGCAAATTGCCTTTTATCTTTCCGAAGCCGCCGTCTACGATTTACCGGGAAACTATTTTGAGAGCTATATTCAAAAAGTTGATTCCGTGACAGCAAACGAGATCAACCAAGTAGCCGATCGATATATTCCGTTCAATAAAATGGCGATTATTATCGTCGGAGACAGAACAGCTATTGAACCGGAGCTAAAAAAAATGCGTTACGAGATTCAGATTGTAAAACCCTGAAAAAAAACTGCAGCAAACGGCTGTTCAAACTAGCGTTTGACCAAAACTATTTCTTCACCGCAGCGACGACTTTGTCTTTGTACAACTGTCGATACAGATCATCGGCCAACTCAGCATTTAGTTTTTTAAGTTGAGAATAATGTTCGATGGCAAGCTTTCGCTTCTTGATCTTCAGATAGGCAACACCGATTACATAATGTGCTTCATTATGATCCGGCCTTTGCGAAAGCGCATTTTTCAGGTAACCGATCGCCGTTTTCGGTTTTCCCGCGACGCTTAAAGATAGCCCCAAATCGTAATGATACCGTGCATCCAGCGGATTTAGCTTAACAGCCTTTTCAAGTGTTGTGATGGACTCTTCGTGTTTTCTTAATGCAGAGAGTGCTGTTCCGAGTATGTAGTACGATTCAGCATCGTCAGGTTTTAGTTTGATCGCCCGCCGCAATTCGGTGACGGCTTTATTCATTCGGCCGGCATTATAATAGACGGAGCCGAGGTTACGGTGTGCTTCTGCAAAATCCGGTTTCAATCGGATCGCTTCGGTGAAATTGAAAACGGATTCGTCATAAAAATCTAGTAATGCGTGAAGCGACCCGAGGTTATTATATGCTTTGGGGTTATCGGGTTTGTATTGCAGCGATCTATCAAATGCGGCAATGGCCTGTTTGTAATTGCGTTGGTCATAATGCTTGATCCCGCGTTCGTACCAGACCGCTGCCTGATCGGTTGATGGCAGGGATCGGTTCTGGGCCGTAACCAACATTGTCATCAAAAGGATCGAGAATAATGCCAATAATAGGGTATATCTCATTGCTTTCTCCGGTTAACGGATCCCGCCGGAGTGTCCAATAGAGCCCGATCTCTTGATGGACGTCCGGCGCACCCGTTTCTTCATTCCCAAAAATGCTTGAGGATTGTAATAGGGTGTCTGGTTAATCGGACTATATTTCCGATTCGCCGGAAAGTCAATTTTTTCGGATTTGATCCGAAAAGTCGTATTTGTGGAGTGTTGCCGCGCTATCCTCCGGTCCTCAGACAAACGACGATCATGATCGCCGATGTCAGAACCGCAATAATCGTCCGGATCCAATTCCAACGAAGCCATGGGTTTTCAAAGCTCTTTCTTGCTTCAATGAGTTCCGGCTCCGATATCTTTTCAAGGTCGCTTCCCTGTAGGCGGTTGTTGAGCGGAATATTGATCGCAACGGTCGGCAATTGAACTCCAAGGATGTAGATCGCGGCGGCGGCGATAACTAAGATTCGGTCAATACCGGCAAGCTGCCATACCGACACTACCGCCGCGGCGAGTATTGCCAAAGCCGATCCGAGCCAGATGATCATAAAAACAGGCTGGTTGTTTTGAATTACGCGGTCGACTGCCTTGAAAGTCTTTAGAAATTCCAGATCGCTCAGGGTCGAGATCCCGGGCATTACGACTATTGCGAAGGCGATCAAAAAACCAGCCACCAACGAGCAGAGTAAGGCTGCAGATACCAATACAACGTCGATCAGTTCCATAATTCCTCCCGTAAAATGTTGTTATGATCCGGCATCGTTTCCGCTGCATTTTCCTTCGCCGCAATATTACACAACAATCGACTCGCCCTTACCAAGCACTACGCATTCGGATCCCAGTTTCTCTACCTCGGACCTGAACATTGAAACGTCCGCGGGATTGTACCTTTTTGTGAAAAACGCCGGGCAGTTGTAATGACATGGGATCACCAGTTTGGGTTTCATTGCGGCTACCGCTTTCAGCGCGTCCGGTTCATCCATCGTATTTTGCGACGTCCTTCCGCCGATCGGGATCATCAGAACATCGGGCTCTTTGATGGATTCCCACTCGGCCCTAAGAAGCAGTGTGTCTCCAAGATTAACGATCGTCTTGCCGTCTATCTTGATACTGAATCCGATCGCCCCGCAGCCGATCCTTTCGCCAGGACCAGGCGAGACTACTTTCGAAAAGGGTCCAAGTTTTAGCAATAACGAACCATGCTTCGTTTTTAATCCACGGACGGTGATGCCCCCGACATCGACCTCTTCACCGACATCTACCGGCACCACGTTCTCCAGCCTTGTCCGAAACTTAAGCCCGCCCCGACGAGGTTCGAGTACGAAATTTGCGCCATTGTCGGTCTTGATCATCGTCCGGTTACAGATGAAATAGGCACCGGACGCTTTCGCCACACGGTCAGCGTGCCAATAGTGATCAGGATCGCCGTGAGTCACGAAAATGTGCGTGATATCTGCCCACTCGGATTTGGGAATAAGGGTCGTCAGCCTGAAGTAGTAGAGGAAGAGTGCACCCGGATCGATCGCGACCTTTGCATCCGGAGTCTCGATGAGGAATGCATTATAGAGATAGTGAGTGATCTTCATTGTAACTCCTGGAGCATAGCCCGACTCTACGAGCTTCAGCTCACTAACACTATATCCTGTTCTGCAAGTCCGGCGAGGTGCGATCCGGATCAGCTCCGGCAGATAAATAGTTTCTCTGCAATTGTTATTCTTCGATTACCACTGATTTTGGACCTATAGGCATGGATACCATCATTTTGTAATATATACTCATCTGGAATTCTTCGGACGGAATGTCGAATGATTCAAGACGAAAGCTCATTATGCCAAAAATCACAACTTTCTTGAAAAAACTTTGGTCTGCAACTACTGATTTGATCCCGATCATATTGGTAGTTGTTTTTTTTCAGATAGTCGTGATCCAACAACCATTTCCAAATGTTTGGGAGATATTGGTTGGTAGTATTTTTGTGATCCTTGGATTGATGCTTTTTATAGAAGGCTTAGAAATCGGATTGTTTCCGATCGGTGAGACTTTAGCCTACGCACTTTCAAAAAAGGGAAGCTTAATTTGGTTGATAATATTTTCATTTGCGCTCGGTTTCTCGACGACTATTGCCGAACCGGCTTTGATCGCAATTGCCAAAGAAGCCTCTAAAATATCTGCCGATGCGGGGTTGATTGATAAAAGTTCTTCGACGATGGATGTTTATGCCCTGGGATTGAGATTGTCCGTCGCCGTCTCGGTCGGCTTAGCAATTGTGATCGGCGTGATCAGGATTCTTAAGGGCTGGAAACTTTATTACCTGATCATCGGAGGATATATCGTCGTAATGCTAATGACGGTAATTGCGCCGCGTGAAATTATCGGCCTGGCTTATGATGCCGGCGGAGTTACTACTTCAACCATTACCGTTCCTTTGGTGGCGGCTTTGGGAGTCGGGCTTTCAAATACGATCAAGGGCAGAAATCCGCTGATCGATGGCTTTGGACTAATCGCATTTGCATCTCTTCTGCCGATGATATTTGTAATGGGATACGGTTTATTCTGGTTTAGCTAAAGGACGCTGATGTTTTCTTTTCTACAAGATTTTATATATATACTGATACAGACGGTGCGCGATGTATTGCCGATACTATCGCTTATCGTGTTTTTTCAGCTTGTAGTTTTGAAACAGCCGATCCCTAATTTGAGAAAGATGATATTAGGGGGCGTTTACGTGATCGTCGGTCTTGCGTTTTTCCTTTTGGGATTAGAGAAAGCTCTGTTTCCTATAGGCGAAATAATGGCTACTCAACTATCAAATCCCGATTTCGTAGGCAGTGTCGGAACTGCTGAGATCAGTTGGACGTCTTATTATTGGATTTATATTTTTGCTGCGATGATCGGTTTCTCGACAACAATTGCCGAACCGTCTCTTATCGCCGTCGCAATAAAAGCAAACGAGGTTTCTGCCGGAACGATCAGCCAATGGGGGCTGAGACTAACCGTCGCGTTGGGAGTCGCTTTTGCAATAACATTGGGAACCTACCGGATAATTTCGGGTACGCCCTTGTATCTTTATATATTGGTCGGGTACGTAATCGTTATCGTCCAAACCATCTTTGCCCCTAAAAAACTTATAGCTTTGGCTTATGATTCAGGGGGCGTTACGACCTCGACAGTCACTGTTCCGATAGTGGCGGCACTTGGGTTGGGGCTTTCCAACGCAGTGCCCGGCAGAAATCCCGCGATAGATGGATTTGGGCTGATTGCGTTTGCGAGTTTATTTCCTATCATTTCGGTATTGGCTTATGCTCAGATAACAGAGTGGAAAACCGTTTATTCAAAAAACTCGCAACTGAACTAATGCAAAACAAGATTCTAGAGAGAAACCAAAAGTTGAAGAGATTTTAGGAAGAGAAAGCGAAACGAAACTGATAAAAAACTGAAAGAAAAAAACGAGAAGAAAAATGAAATTTAAATTGATCACTGCAATGGTAAAGCCGGATGTCACAGACCTTTTGGTTGATACGATGAAAGAAGAAGGAGCCACGGGAGCTACCATAACACCGGCGAGAGGAACCGGCATAAATGAAGGTAAAACTTTTTTTGGACTGACGATCGAAGACCAGACGGATATCGTTACTTTTCTTGTAGAAGAGCATATGGTGATGAAATTGCTTGATGCGATTGAAACCAAATGTAGGTTTGACAAACCCGGGACGGGAATTGCTTTTGTGACATCGATCGAATATGCGATCGGCCTCGAAAGTCAGATGAGTGTATTCAAGAACCAGGCTCGTGAAGAGTATTTTTAAATTAACGTAAGAGAATTGAGATTATGAATTTAAACGAAAATTTTCAAAGTGCCAGGGATTTGATGGAAACGAACATAGTCTTTATCGACGGATTAGCAACCGCCAAAGAGGCTGTGAGAATCATGCGGGAAAAAAATGTCGAATCGCTGATCGTAAATAAGAGAAATGAACAGGATGCCTATGGGATCGTCGTTATCCAAGACTTAATACTGGGAGCTATACTTCCGCAGAGACCAGCCGAGAAAGTTAATGTATTCGAGATTATGAAAAAGCCGGTCGTTACTGTTCCTCCGGATATGGATATCCGCTATGTTGCCAGGCTGCTTATCCGATTGGGCTTACGGTCAGCCCCGGTCGAAGAAAATGGTGAATATATCGGAATGATCTCGCTTTCAAGAATAATCCTGAAGAATGTTTTATTCTAATCCTTTAGAGTTCATGATTGAGGCTCTTAACAAGGTATGTAGGTGATTTTTGGGAGGAGCGTATTCGCCCTTGGACGCGGGAAATTAGCACATTTCTTAACGCACTATACGAACCCTGTTTAAGAAGACCGAACCACCTTCCGAATCGACAGTTCGAGCACCTATTTGCCGATGCGGTCGATCAACTCCTTGAAACGCAGCTCTTCGCGAATTGGATCGAGAGACTTGTCCTTTTTAAACCACGGCGTGTTCTCATTCCCAAGCTTTATCGCTTTTTCAAACCACACTAGTGCCTCCTCTTTCTGCTCCAAGAGCGAATATGCTGAGC
>JABDJV010000423.1 GCA_013003295.1 Pyrinomonadaceae bacterium
GTTATAGTCCACGCCGCCGGGCATCGCTCTGCGGCCGAGACATCCGGTTAACAGAAGTCCCACGAGAGAGATGAGGGTAAGGGTTAAGAGTGTCTGATGTGTTCGTTTCATATAAAAGATTCAAAAAATGATTAGAATTCGTTAATTAATTGGTTACGCCCTTCCGGTTATTGTTCGCCGCCTTCTTCCGTATATTGCGACAGCCACGTTTTTATCACCCTGTTAACTTTTTCATGAGCCTCCTGCTGCACAAAGTGCCCGGCCTCGGGAATGGTATAGATCGTGACCTCATTATCAACAAAATCCCAGGAATTATTCAGCATTCCTGGCGGAAGGGCCTTGTCTTTCATACCGTAGATCATCAGGACCGGACTTTTTACCTTTCTGATCGCTGGTGCCGGCTGATTTAGACCAGCGGTATTATTCGCCGGGTTTGGATAGTTTGCTTTGTAATAATTCAGCATTCCTTCAAACGATGAATTCCTGAAAGCTCTGATATAGCGGTTTCGGTCGAGATCGCTTAGCTTGCCGTGCAAACCGGCCAGCCCTTCGGCTGTCAACTTGCTCGCCGCGTCCTTATCCTTAAAGTCTTGAGCATACTGCCCGGTTTTGGGATTCTCCCTAAGGTAATTGGCAATGCCTACCGGATGGGGAATATTGCAGGCAATGAATTTATCAACGCGGTTTGGATAATACGTCGCAACTTGCCAGGCGATTGCCCCGCCCCAATCGTTTGAAATTATCGTCGCTTTATTTAACTTCAGATCGTCGATCACGGCGATGACGTCCTTCATCAGAATCGGCATCGTATATTGCTTAACGCCTTTTGGTTTGTCGCTCTTGTTATACCCGCGCAAATCGACCGCAACTACCTTATAGTCTTTGGAAAGCTCCTCCATCTGATAGCGCCAGGTATACCAAAAATCCGGAAACCCATGGAGCATAAGCAATACCGGCCCTTCGCCCAAGGTCACATAGTGGATCTTGACGCCGTCATTATCTGCGTAATGATGTTTTACTTTGCTAAAGACGTCTTCCCGCGGAAAAGCCGTATTCACCAAAATCAGAAATGCGAACGTTACGGACAATAAATGCTTCATAATTTCGAACTATTTTACATGGGAGCAATCGCTGACACTAAAAGCGGTCGATAACGGTAACGCCTGTTCCGGTAAAATTATCCATATCGGTAAGCACTTCCGCAGATTCCTCGAGCGAAACTCTCTTTCCGATGAGTTTTTCAGGCGCAAGTTTGCCCTGCCGGATCATCTCGAGCATTTGTGGATATCTTCGTGCCTGCATCCCATGGCTTCCCAGTATCTCGAGTTCGTTTGCGATCACCAGATTCATAGGGATCGCGGCATTCTTGTGTTTTGCCTCAAGCAACCCGATCTGGATATGACGTCCGCGTTTTGCGAGAGACGAAATTGAGTTGAAAGCAACTTCCGGATTTCCGAGTGCTTCTATGGAAACATTTGCACCGCCTTTTGTTATTTCTTTGATGACCTCGACCGGATCTTCTTTTTTTGCGTTAACGGTGGCGACGGCGCCGATCGATTTGGCGAATTCGAGCTTTTCGCCTGAGATATCGACAGCGATCGCCTTGGCTCCAAGAGCGCCGGCGATCATTATTGCCGAAAGCCCGACTCCGCCACAACCATGGACGGCAATCCATTCTCCGGCCTCGACCCTGGCCTGATCGACGACTGCACGAAAAGACGTTATAAAACGGCAGCCCAGTGAAGACGCGGTTACAAAATTAATTTCTTCCGGAAGGCGAACAAGATTTTCATCGGCATAATCGATCGCTACGTATTTCGCAAATGCCCCCCAGGCAGTGAATCCAGGTTGAAACTGAAAATCGCAAACCTGCTGATTGCCTGATTCGCATTGCTCGCAGCTCCCGCACCCGCCTACAAATGGAACGGTCACGCGATCACCCTTTTTCCATTTTTTGACCTCGCTTGAGATCTCTTCGACGACCCCGGCGAGTTCGTGGCCGGGGACATGCGGAAGGACAATGTCGGGATCGTTCCCCATCCAGCCGTGCCAGTCGCTTCGGCAGATCCCGCACGCTTTAGTTTTCAAAACAACGCCGCCTTTTGCCGGCTTGGGATCCGGGACATTTTGAATTGTCAGTGGCTCCCTGAATTGTTCATAAACTGCGGCTTTCATAATTTGTTAGTCTATCGAAATTGGCACTAGCTTTAGTTAAATTGCCAACAGCTTTAACTAAATTGCCACTATTTTTTGCTAAATTGCCATTAGCATTTGCTAAATTGCCACTAGCTTTAGCTAACTTGCCACTAGCTTTAGCTAGTGGTCATCGGCAAATATTAGATGGCTTTAGCCAAAAAACCAACAAAATCATTTGGCTAAAGCCAATAAATGAGGAGACCACATCAACTAGCTAAAGCTAGCGGCAATTGATATAGCTAAAGCCAATGGCAATTGAAAGACGTCCCCAACGAAAAACCAGAAACAAACAGATGTAAGACATATCACCTGATCGATGCGACCAAGCTTTTTAAATTCTCCAGAGACTGTATTCCCATCATTCCGCTTTGCCGGTTTGCGATAAATGCGGGAACACCATTTAAGCCGAGACCCGCAGCAGCGTTTTCGTCGGCCAAAACCATTGCTAAAAACTCTTCCTGCTTGAGGGAATCGGAAAGAGATTCGGCGTCGAGTCCGAGATCCCGGGCGAGGGAAACGGCCGATTCTTTCTGTTCGATATCTTCGCCCTTTTCAAAATAAGCGCGAAACAACCCATCGCGAAATTGATCGAACTTACCTTGTGATTGAGCCCATTTTGCGGCCTCATGGGCAATCCGGGAACGCGGTTTCAGCGTCGGCATTTTAATTTTTACACCCAGATTCTCAGCCAATGGATAAATCGAGTTTTCCCACATCGTGGTAAAAAATTCGCTCGTCGCATCGGGCAAGGGTTCGGGCTCGGGACGCAGCTCAAATGCGCGCCAAACTATTTCAACATCCTTTTCTGATTCGGCCAATTCATCGATAGCTGGCACCGCCAACCAACAATATGGTCAGACAAAATCGGAAAAGACTTCTAACGTTATTTTTTTCATTATTTTGCCTTCCGCGTTTGAATTCTCAATTACAAAGTCGGCTTTCTCAATCTAGAACTTGTTATTTTCCGTGAATTTTTCCCATTCCAATTTCGACTCATACCAATATTCACGCCAGTTGCTTATCTTTCCCTCTTTTATTTTGACGATCACCATTCCATGTACTTTGCCCCCATAATCAAATGTGAATTCGCCCATCCCTATTTCGCGTTTTTCGTCATAAACAAGATGATGCCAGGTCATTTTCATCGCGGATTTACGTCCTTCGTTTCCGCCAAAGAATTTGAAGAGTTCGTCACGTCCTTTATAAATCTGCTTGTCGGGCGGTTCTGTGTAGACAGCATCTTTTGTAAAGCAATCCGCCGCTTTCTTTGCGTCGCCTTTGTTCCAGCCATCGGCAAGTTTCTGCATCAAATTCTCAAACTCAGCATCCTGAAAATAACTTGCCTGCTGCTGCGAACAGGAAGCAAAAACCAACACCGTCAATATCAAAAGAATTCTCATAGTCCGCGCTCCTTAGTTTTTGCGGGTTTAGCTAACGATCTTCAATACGATTTTCACAAGTGTAATGACTCAACCCCGGTTTGCGCTAAAGACCTTTCCTATTTCTTCCACATGGCGATGGTCCGTTCCGCAGCAGCCGCCGACGATATTAAGATTCTTTAGCCTGGACCGCAGAGTATTGTGGTCTTGCGCAAGTTCAAGCGGATCTCCTTCATCGAGCACTTCGGCCTCATCAAGCTCGGCATGACTCATTTTGGATGAATTCACACGGGTACCATGGATTCGATCCGTCCATTCCGCATCCTCCTCCAAAGTAAAATCAAAGTGGGTTGGGTGAGCACAATTGATCATGTAATAGGCCGGATAATTTTCGGTCGCAGCATCAACCAGTGCGATCGCATCCTTTAAAGTCCGGCCGCTGGGAAGCTTCCCATTTGTCTCAACAGTAAAGGAAATTGCCACCGGCATTCCCGCCGCTTTTGCCGCCCGCGAGATGCCGATCGCTTCTTCGGCGTAGGTCATTGTGATCGCCGCGACCATATCCGCTTCCGTTTCGGCAAACGAACCGATCTGCTGAGCGTGATACTCCTCGGCGCGCAATATGTCTAACTTTTCCGCGGGGTTGTATCCGTCATCGCTGGGGCCCACCTGTCCGCTTATTACCATCGGGAAATTCTCAGATTCGAACTCTTCACGAACACCGCAAAGAAGCTCGATCGATCTTTGATTCATATCATCCAGATCCTGATCTGAATAGCCGATCTTTTTTCCCCAATTAGGGTTTGCGCGCCAGGTCGGGCTCTCGAGAATGAAACCCATATTCAGATTTTTTGCGATCCGGGAATAGGTTCTAAAATAGTCAGCTAAAACCCCTACGCCTTCATCGTTTTTCAGCAGGTCAAATGCCGCAAATTCGGGCAAGTCGATCCCTTTCTTAAAGATCAAAACGGTTTCAAGACCGCCGTCTGTTAAAAAAGGGCCGCCGGATAATTGCGGCAGGTTATTTCTGTATTTCGCCATTTTTCTGTCTCCCAAATATCAATTCACATACGAAGCAATCAGCGTGACGAAGAAAATCAGATCTATTTGCTTAACGGCGATTTATACCAATAATCTTCCAGCTCTACGCCGAGTCCGTCCGCAAGACGGTTAACAAATGCGTAGTAACCCGCAACCTGGGCTATATCTAAGATCGCCTCATCACTAAATCCTTTTTCACGAAGTTTATGTACGTCTTCTTCGGACATGCTCCAAGGCTCAAGCGTTAGCTTTGCAACGTATTCGAGCATTGCCAAATCCTTTTCGTCTATTTCGGCAACACGAAAATCTACCTTAAGCTGCTCTACTAGTTTTACATCGTCGATCAATTTATGGAGACCCGCCCCATGATGCTTAATTCAGTAAACACAATGGTTTAACGCCGATACCGTTACCGCGATCATTTCGCGTTTCGCCTTTGGGAGGTCCCTGCTTCCGGTCATTAGGATCTTATAAAACTCATAATGTCCGTCTAAAGATTTCGGGCGAAGGCTGTGGATCTTCAGAATATTGTCCACACCGCCCCATGGGGCCGTAAATCTATCGTAGGTTTCTTTTAAGTTGCCCTCGGCCGCGTCTTCATCGATTACCTTTATCCAAGCCATCCTTTCCTCCAGATGAGTTTTTAACAATCCTATAATAACTTGACAAAAATTCGGATCGAAACAATACTTTTACCCGAAACCCCGATAAATTGATCGACTTTCTCCCAGAAGAGATTGGTTTAGCTTCGTCTGCACCTCATACACCGCAGATCGAAAACCCACAACACTCTCTCCATATATATGGATTAAGTCTCACACATCTACTTATAAGGAGTTTAGAAATGAACAAATTAATTTTGGTCGTATTGGCGACCCTGATTTTTGGCGGCTTGGTGCATTCACAAACCGGCACCATCGATACGAAAACCTCAACAGCAAGGAAAAAGCGGGGACCCGTTTTCAGGGCAACGAAAGAACAGGTTATACAGGTTCAGACGATGCTTAAAGAAAAAGGATCCTACACAGGCGAACTAGATGGAAAATTCAACAGCGATTTCCGTAATGCTATCAAGAGCTTTCAGGCTGGCAGCAGTCTAAGAAAAACCGGGACACTGAATCGTGCGACGCTGGAGAAAATGGGTGTTGAATTAACCGAAAGACAAAAGTCCTATCCGGTCAATCCGCGCTCTTTTGACACTTCAAAAAATGACGCTTCGTCTAAACCAAGGAGAAGAAGTTTCCGTGTAAACAAAGAGCAGATCACGCGGGCACAGACAATACTACTGGAGAAAGGCCTTTTCAACGGTGAAGTTAATGGAAAATACAGCAAGGATCTTCGCAGCTCGATAAAAGACTTTCAGTCGGCAAATGGCCTGAAGCGGAAGGGCTCGCTTAATCGGGCGACGGTCGAAAAGATGGGAATCGAATTGACGGATACGCAAAAGGAGATTCCCGTGAATCCAAAGGACCTTGCAAAAGGCGATGATGGTTCGCCAAAACCGCGCCGAAAGATCTTCCGGGCCGGAACAGATCAGATCCGGCAGGTTCAGGCGATGCTAAAGACCAAGGGCTTATACAAAGGCGAGGAAACCGGAAAGCTAAATTCGTCTACCCGAGCGGCGATCCGTGAATGGCAGACCAATAACAATGTCAAAAAAACCGGTACGCTAAATAAGGCTACTCTTAAGGCCATGGGAATCGAGTTGACCGAAAAGCAAAAAGCGTTTTAGCAGATCGTTTTGCTCAACTTGTCCGGCGATCGTTCGGTATTGTGATCGATCCCGGACAATTTTGTCTAAAAATCGACCTACTGAGCCATACTCTTTTGCAGATGCAAGAACCAAGCAATTCTGATCTCAGTTAAAATTAACGGCTCTCTCAAGAAGATCGGTTCTGCCCCACAGCTCTGAAACAAAAATTCGAAAACTTCCAAATTCCAACCAATAATTGTCCGGCAGGCTCTCGTCTTTATTGATCGGATTGAATATTGCCGTTCCGATCAAGCCATAAACGAAACGGTTTGGGACAAAGATCTTTTCGTCCTTGCTTTCGAAATACAATGAGCTGTGAAATTCGAAGCCTACCGGCATTGCTTCGGTGATCACATTGCGTTTCACGATGAATGCAAAAACGTCATCTATTTTGTGGGTTGAGCCAAATCCCGGAATCTTCGCTTTCATCGCGTCAACCACATCATCAGAGATACGTCCGCGACCCAGCAATCCCATAAATTCACAGATCCACCAGTTTTCAACGATAAAATCCTTGTATTCCTTCTCAGAGACTTCCTCCGAACCAAGCTTCTTCTTTAAGGTCTCATCAAAAGCCCGGCATCCCAGCGAGAAAGCCTGAGCAGAAAGATTTCTCCCTGAGCAATCAATTGCTTCTTGAACGAATTGGCCTATTTCACCCATATTGATTTACCCCTCAACGTTCTTTTTTATTACGGTTCATCTCTATGACGCCGCTCAAGTTGAAATTTGCCTTGCATGTAAAAAATTTCTTGTGCCAAAGATTTGATTCGCTCAAAAGCTAGAATCACATTATGTTTCCTGTATAATCGGACATATTTGGACATGTTCTTTTTTCTGGCTGACAAGAAACAGATTGCCGGAGGAATTATCTGTTAGCACTCACCCGGGCAGATTTTTGGAACGGTCGTACCGGAGCCGTTTTAGTTATGGATCAGAATCGGAAAAACTTGGAGAAAATGGGCTTCTGCGAATGGTTCGAAGATCGGTCCAAAGATCCGGGACCGGAAGCCTTTCAACCTGCACGAATCATCAATGCTCACAAAGAGAGCTATACGGCTACAAACGGTGTTTGGACATCCTATGCGGAAATTACCGGAAAACTGATGTTTTCGGCAGAATCTCCGCTCGATTATCCGGCCGTCGGTGATTGGTGCTATGTTCAATACTTCGATCCTCATTCTCCGGTGATCATTCACGAGATAATGCCGAGAAGATCAATCCTAAAAAGAAAGGCTGCGGGCAGAAAGATTGAGTTTCAGGCGATAGCGTCAAATATCGACTGTGCGCTGATCGTTCAATCGCTTAATTCGGATTTTAACCTTCGGCGCCTCGAGCGCTACTTGGTTATGGTTCGGGAAGGAAACATCGAGCCCGTTTTTCTTTTGAGCAAAAGCGATCTTTTGGAGGCTGTAGAAATTGAAGAGCGCATAGACGAACTCCGTGAGAACTTTCCCGATGTGAAACTATTCGCATTTAGTAATTCCGAGGAAAATACCGTCGGCCAAATCGAAGAAATGCTGACGGCTGGTAAGACCTATTGCTTGCTCGGTTCCTCAGGCGTCGGAAAAACATCCTTGCTCAATAATCTTCTTGGCGAGAATGTTTTTAAGACAGAAGAGATCAGGGCAAAAGACGAAAAAGGCCGGCATGCGACCACGAGCCGGCAGCTTCTTTTGTTAAAAGTCGGAGCTATGATGATCGATACGCCGGGTATGCGTGAGCTTGGAAATATTGGAGTGGAATCGGGAATCGGAGAAGTGTTTGACGACATCGCCGAGCTTGCGTCTCAATGCAAATTCAGCGACTGTTCTCACCAGCAGGAAATTGGGTGCGCAATTCTGGAAGCGTTGGAAGATGAGTCGATCTCACACGAGCGATACCAAAACTATACGAAAATGCGCAAAGAATCCGAGCACCATGAAATGTCGTATCTCGAACGAAGAAAGAAGGATAAGGGACTCGGAAAGCTCTATAAATCGGTTCAGAAAAGTAACCGGAAAAACTTCTAGCAGCTAAATGTTAGCCGCTTCACGGAATACTATGGCTACTGTCGGCTATTCAGGAACACCACTTTTCAAAAAGCTCGGGATCAGATCTGGTCAAGCGATCTACCTCTATAAACCTCCCGATGATTTTCATTCGCTCCTTAAAGGGATGCCGGAAGACGTACGCTTTCTAAAGGCCGTAAGAACAAAGATAGATTATGTACACATCTTCGCACGCGGTTTATCGGAACTCAGAAAAGCTCTCACCAAATACCGCACTAAGATCAAAGATGATGGAATGATCTGGGTTTCCTGGTATAAGAAAGCTGCCAGGATCCCGACCGATGTTACCGAAGATACCATTCGGGAAATCTGCCTTCCGCTCGGGTTGGTCGATGTAAAGGTCTGCGCAGTCGACGAGCAATGGTCCGGATTAAAACTGGTGATCCGAAAAGAGCTGCGGGCTGGTTAGGATTCCGGACCAAAAAGCCAACCTGGAAAGTGTCTGAACTCTTTGCCATTCACAAACCCAAAACCTAGAATCTAGATTCGCCTATGTCTGATGACGCCAGGAAATACCACGAAGAGGAAGCGAGCGATAAATCGTATGATTTTCGGACGGCTAAGCGTCTGTTTAGTTACCTCAAATCCTATTGGTATTTGATGCTGGCGGCGCTCGCTCTAACGCTGGTCACCAATATCCTGATCAGCCTTCAGCCCTATTTTACAAAGATCGCGGTTGACGATTTCATCACTCCGAAGAGAACCGAGGGCATATGGATCTTTGCACTTGCCTATTTTGGACTCTTTCTATTTCGCTTTATTTTTTCCTACACTCAGGAGATCCTGCTTAACATCGTCGGGCAGAAGGTGATGTTTGACCTCAGGTCGCAGATCTTTACAAAACTCCAACGTCTGCAGGTTTCCTACTATGACAAGAATCCGGTTGGGAGGATCATCACTCGTCTCACTTCAGATGTCGATGCCTTAAACGAACTATTTACCTCCGGCGTGATCGAAGGTCTCGGCGACCTGGTCGTCATCTTTGCGATCATCGGATTTATGTTCTTTCTCGATTGGAAGCTGGCAATAGTTTCGTTGATCGTGGTCCCTTTATTGTTTGTCGCGACAAATTGGTTTCGCAAACGTGCGAGGCTTGGTTTTGACAAAGTTCGTACGCGAATGGCAAGGATCAATGCGTTTTTGCAGGAACATATTTCCGGTGCGCAAACCGTTCAGCTTTTCAACGCCGAAGAAAAATCCCGAAAACATTTCCACGCGATCAACAATGATTACCGCGAGGCCAATATCGAGACGATCTACTACTACGCGATCTTCTATCCGATGGTGGAGTTTATCGGAGTATTGGGAATCGCGGTTATCATTTGGTTTGGCGGATATCAGATCCTGACCCATACCGCGGCGGCCGGAACGGCCCTAACGATCGGAACGGTAATCGCGTTTATACAGTATTCGCAGCAGCTGTTTCAGCCGATTCGAAATCTCTCTGACAAGTTTAATGTCCTGCAAGCTGCAATAGTTGCGTCGCATAGGGTCTTTTTGCTGCTTGACGAGGAGATCGAGATAGAATCTCCGCAAGCGCCCAAAAAGAATGAAAAGGCGATCGGAAAGATCGAGTTCAAAAACGTTTGGTTTGCCTACAACAAATCCGATTGGGTGATGAAAAACGTTTCATTCACGATCGAAGCGGGCGAAAGCGTTGCACTGGTTGGACATACGGGCTCCGGCAAAACTACGATCACAAATCTATTGATGCGTTTCTATGATGTTCAGAAGGGAAAGATCCTGCTCGACGGGGTAGATATTCGCGATTGGGATCTTAAGACCTTAAGAGAGAATTTCGCGGTTGTTCTGCAGGATGTGTTTTTGTTCAGCGGTTCGCTCGAAAACAATATACGGCTCGGGAATAAAGAGATCTCTGATGACAAAGTGCGCTGGGCAGCAAAAGAAGTGCACGCTGATGAGTTTATCGAAAAAATGGAAGATTCCTACAAGACTTTGGTTAAGGAACGCGGAGCCGGCGTTTCAGTAGGAGAAAAACAACTCGTTTCATTCGCCCGTGCCCTCGCATTTGACCCGGCTATCCTGATTCTTGATGAAGCTACCAGCTCAATTGATACGGAGACGGAACAACTGATACAGCAAGCCGTGGACCGAATTATGATGAAACGGACATCGCTGGTTGTCGCCCATCGTCTCTCGACGATTCAGAAATGCGACACGATCCTCGTTTTTCACCATGGCGAACTCCGCGAAACTGGCAGCCACAACGATTTGATCAGGCAAAAGGGACTTTACTGGAGGTTGTTTCAATTGCAATATGGCAATGAAGACATTTCGGCTTCCATAGAAAATGACCCGGAAACCGATGGTTTTGATCTAAACACCACCCTTGCAACAGATAGCTGAATAACAGGTCAGAACCATCTTGCGTAAGCGGATGGGTAAAGACTATTTAGCCAGATTTTTCTCAAACCTTCTCTCTGACAACGAACCCACCCCTAACGGGTTGCGGTTCTGACCAGTTACGCCTGCGCCTATTATCGAAAAAAAATTAGAAATATTATGCGAAATCGTTTATAATTTTTGATTACATGTCCCCAGAAATGAAGGAGCAAGAGCATTTCGTAAAGAAATGCGAAAAGACAATACGGCAATTGTATGCCGAATGCGTCGAAAACGCACCAAATCTCGGTGTGCAATTCGAATGTTTTTGCGCTTCCCTTTCAAAAAGCCTTAAAAAATATTTACTCGCCGGAAGAAATGATGTTCCTACCAAGGAAGAGGCGGACAAATTTCTCGCATCCATCAAGAAAGACGACCTGTTCTTAGCACTAGGATGCGCAAACGGAAATGAACGCGCCTGGTGGGAATTTGATCAGCATCACCGTGC
>JABDJV010000165.1 GCA_013003295.1 Pyrinomonadaceae bacterium
ATCTCATTTCAAAGGACCACCCCGTAAACGGGGTGGCTATACTCGTTGCGAAATTCACCGGTTTTCTGACTGGCATAGCTACGATGTCCCGAACGTGGCGATTAATTACGACGAGCGTTTGGCCGAATTCAGAATCCTTTCCGCACGCGGCAGATCAAGGCATCCAAACCGGAAGGCGTTCGGCCTCCTTTTTCGCCTTGGCTGATACCGGAACCCCCCACTCCTCGAAAAACCGGGTTAGATTATACCCCGTCGCCCTGGAGAAACGTATCATCCATTGGTCTCTCTTTTCCGAATCGCTCTTTGGTCTTTGCCTTGGTGATAAGGTGCGGTATTCACGAAAAACGCGCTGATAGATATCCCAGCCGAACGCCTCCTGGAGTTGGATATACATTGCCAGCGCCAGGAAAGGATCTTTTTTCCAGCGATCGAATTTCTGAGCCGCGGGAATACGCCTTTGCTGCTCAAAATAAACCTCCGGCGCAGGCCTCTTGCCCAGGTCCATGAATGCTTTTCTGGGGCTGGTGTTCGTCGCCTTCTCCCTGACGTAAAGGGTAAAAAGATTGCAGGTTACCTCAATTGTGCCGTTAAAAGTCCAGTCCGAATGCTGATGATTGTGTCCGAGCTCATGATAGATGCCCCACGCGGATTGCAGTTGTTTGATACTCGCGACCCGCTCGGCGGCATCCAGATGCGTCATTATCGGATAGCCCGAGTGCATATATCCCGCCGATATCTGTTTGTCCGTGACGATTCTTTCCGGTCTTTCCCTCTTTCGCGGGATGACGGCAAGATCCGCGGTTAGGTCAAGGACCCGATTCCAGTACCGCATCAGGCTCACAGGATCTTCTATGCGCCTCATCGTTTCCGAAGGAATCGTCAATACCACATTGTCACTGACCAGTTCGGCCCACGGTGCGGGGTATTTCCTAATACGCGACTTCCACTCGCTAAGCGAATCGACCCCGTATTCGAAGCTCGGGGCGCGAATAACTCCGTGAAAAGATATCCTCGTCGCGCCGAGGCTTGATCTTCCGGGGGTAGTTATATAGATCAGGCCCCCAAATGGGTTCGAGAGCCTGACCTCACGTCCGGTTATCTTGCGCGAACGGATCACATCCGGAAATCGCTCCCATTTATCCTTGTGCCACAGTTTGTCGGAATGAGACCCGATCTGCACCGCAAGTCCTTTACCTCGAGCTGACTCGTTCACAGCTACGGTGATCACTTCTCCCGGAGCGGCGTAAAGCCCCGTACTGTGCCAGGCGGGTTTTATACCGTTCAGCTTTGCGGCGCTGATCGATCTGACTGCAGTAACACGGCGAGCCGAAGAAGATACAACGGCCGGAAAACTACCTCCCGGGAAATCGGGAGCATTCCGGGCCGACGCGAGATATCGATCGACGCTTGATGCATAAGACGGCAAAACGGAAGCCTGCGAAACAGAAAGCCAAGCCTGCAGCCTTTCAACAGGAAGTAGATTTGAGGTCGACTGAATCCTCCGAAGGGCAACACTTGAATTCGCCAGCGGGGACACCGTTTTTTTGACCTCGTATCCATTCGGAGGGTCAGCAGCATACCCGTCGATCCAGGCAATTCCAGCGGACCTTAGCAACCGGTTCGACGGGTTTTCCTCCAACAGGTCTTTGCCCGGATTCAGCTGCTGCCAACCCCATCCAAGGTCGGCCGCCAGCAGGCCGCCGCCTCTCGTGACAAAGCCGGTAAGCTTCTCGATCTGGTCTTTACTCAGACGCGAAGGCCAAGCGATTACGACGTCGAAACCACGCAGGCCGTCTTCCCAGTCGCTCGGTCCGACAATTCGGGAAGTATGTCCCCCAAGGGGGATCAAACCTGTGAGCTTTGCGGGACCAAGCAAACCGACCCTGAGCGACGCACGCTTTCCGCCCGCGGACCATCGGACACTGTTTAACAAAAGCCTTCCGGTATCCGCAAAACGCGATTCGGATTCGGAGAAGAAGCCAGGGTGGCCAAATGCAACTACTCTTCCCTTCCCGTGAAAGGAAGCGGCCACAACCGACTGCTCGGTCTTGTTGCGGCCGACTGAAGTAATTATTGGAACAGCGCCGGGCGCTGTCAGCAGCAACGGGCCCGGGACGCCCGGAGCGGCAACGCGTCGGACACCATTCAGCAACTCGGCCCGCACGTTTTCGAGTGATTGAAATGCCGCCAGGCCGTCCGGGACGATGCCATCGAGTGTTTTCGTATCAGAGACGGGAATCAAACTGAACTGCTGATGGTGGCCATCGTTCCTGGTCCACTGAATCAGCGGTGCCCCATTGTCCCGGCTGGCGCCCCGGACATCGAGCAGCTTGCCGCTATGCCGGGCAACGATCGAAAAGAAGCCTTTTTCTGACGGCTCGAGCCTGAACTGCTGGTTTGGGGTTCCGTTGTACGGCCATTGTAGAATCGCTGCCCCGTCTTCAAAAGAGGACCCATCAACATCAAGCACGTATCCGCTTTTTTTTACAACGATCTTGTAATACCCCTTGCCGACGGAAACAAGTCTAAGCCTTTGCCCGTTGTCTCCGGGGGTGCCCTGAACGATCTCGGTACCTGATTTCCCGGAGCTTTGTTTTGGCTGAAGGTATTTGTTGCTGTGACGTACCTTGATCACAAAATCCTGCTGAGGGTCGATCTGGGAAAAAACACAAGTGGAAAGAAACAGCAGAATCGGCACTAAGAATAATCTGGAAATTGTTTTCATTTGATAAAGATTCCTTAATAAGATCTGCATTCAAATATTAAAGTGGTTGAGAGAAAACGTCCCCATCGTGCGAAACGCAGCAGGCCTGCGCGGTTTGATGCAAAAGACCGTCAGTCCGCTGGAAACCAATTACCGCGGCTCGCCGAGTTGTCCTATTTGCCAGTGGTAAGAATTGTAGAAACTTTACACCAACTTTGTCCTCAGTGGGTGTGATCGTATACATTTCACACGACTTCTTAGTGTCTGAACCAACGAATACGCCTGAACAGATCGTTGCCATTTCGTTTTTCTCCGGTATCCGTCCGGAAAGATGAGTCCGGTAATCCCTTCGTATTTAACGAAGAACTTTATTGCATTACTGTATTGAATATCTATCCGCGATCGGTAATCAGACAGCTAAATCCCTCCTTAGTGGTACACAAAACTTTGTTCCCGGCACCACAATACCACCCCGATTACCTATTTCTACTGACCCGAAACGACTGGCAAAAACTTCGGGTAAAAGTCGATCGTCAGGAACAGAAAGCCACAGTCGCAGGAGATGCCTTCGTTTCTTCAATTCATCCCAGTCCTCAAAGCCGGTCCGGTCATGCAGCATTGCATGATTATATACAAACTGCATATCGCCTTTTTCGAGCATCATTGAAAAATTCAATTGATCAGAATTAGCAAGTTCATCAAATAGATCCAGTGCTTCAATATGCTTTTCTGTTAACCGCGGAGCATCATCAAATCGCTGCGCAGATTCGATGTACTGGCGCTGATAAAATACAGTGACTTTGTTTTCAAAAAAACTGAATACCGGAATAAGTAAATAAGGCAACATTCCTTCCGGCACTTCCCCTCTGCGGTCAGTTGCAATCGGTTCCATTAAGAGTTTTAGAAGATCAGGCCTTCTCTCCCGCATCTCATTGAATAATGTATCGCCACTCACCAATAGGGATTCTCCGCCTTTCTTGGCCGGCTGAAGGCATAAAAGACCCACAACGTCACATGAGTCCGTATGGAAAGTCTGTCGTTGGTTTGTTTGGTAGTAACGAATTCCGGGATCTCCTGCATCTGCTCCAAGATCACAGACGTGGCCCAATACATGACCTGCGGCATTTTGAGATCTGGCGTTCCCTAAATGCGTTCCTAACCCATAGAATATCGTGGCTGCTTCTTTCTCTGTGTACTTCTCTACCGGCAACCCTCTCAATAAGAAAAACCCACGTCCATGAATTAACTCTTCTCGTAAGAAATTCAATTTTCGGTTAAGCGTTGGTAGGAAGAATTTTTCTTGATCCAATTCCCCGATATTCGACCGCGTAGCTAAGAATTGACTTGCTGCGTTTTCTAATTCTGCAATTTCTTCCCTTGTGAGATCGAGTTGCCATTCATCCTTCCGTTTTGCCATCTTTGGGCCATACCACACCGTTAAACCAGATTGAAAAGGTGGTATGTTTTTCGTACCCATTTGTTTGTTAATTCTCCTGTAATGTTGATTTCATTATAAACATCACTGCAAGATGCCAACCGAGAACCCAGAAACGAATCGGACAAAAATATTCACAATTTTTAGAATTGGTAATAGTATCTACTTATCTTATCAGTCAGAAAATGCCAATGATTTCTTACGAAGGAAAGCGGATTGGTCGATACAATGTTCGGTCACTTCTCGGCAAGGGAGGCATGGGTGAGGTTTATTTAGCTGAAGATAATGAGCTTAAGAGATTGGTCGCCCTAAAGTTTCTATCGAAAGAGCTGACCCAAAGCGCGGAGCATCTAAATCGATTTATACAAGAAGCACGTGCTGCCTCTGCTCTTAACCACCCCAATATCATAACGATCTACGAGTTCGGTCAATCAGAAGGTCACCACTTTATTTCGACCGAATATGTTGAGGGCACCGACCTGCGCATAAGATTGAGCAATTCGTCGATGACTCCGGGTGAAGTGGTAGACATCGCCGTACAACTCTCGTTGGCCCTGGAGGCAGCGCATAGCGCAGGCATTACTCACCGCGACATAAAGCCCGACAATATAATTCTTCGTAACGACGGCTATGTAAAGATCCTCGACTTTGGAATTGCTAAATTTATGCAAGCCGGCGAAGGAATTGAAGTGGAATCCGGTAGCGTAGTAAACGTCAACACAGTTCCCGGAGTGATTATGGGGACACCACAGTATATGTCGCCCGAACAAGCTCGCGGAAGGCATATCGACCATCGGACGGACATTTTTAGTTTCGGGATTGTAACGTATGAGATGTTGACGGGAAAGGCCCCGTTTTCAGGTGAGACCCCGAACGATATTGTCGCCGCTATTCTGCTAAAACCTCCTCGGCCCATTGCAGATTTAGCGGGAGATATTCCTGGCGATTTGCAGAAAATCGTGCGAAAAACGCTGCGAAAACTTCCTGCGGATAGGTACCAGTCATTTGGAGAGCTACTGGGTGATTTAAAGAAGGTTCAAGGAAGGATATACAACAAAAAAGAGTCAATTGAGTCAGCCGAAACGGAATTGTTTGGAGATTCATCCTGGACTAGTGAAGAAGCGGAAACACAGTGTATCGCCGTACTTCCCTTTAAGAACCTGAGTAAAAACGAGGCCGATGATTTTTATGAGTTTGCATTGGCAGATATGGTCATTACCGAACTGGCGCAGATAAAATCCCTGAGGGTTCGCCCAAGCTCAGTTGTTTCAAAATATCAGGGTAAAGATGTCGACCCGTACCAAGTCGGAAACGACCTGGCGGCCCACACGGTTCTATCAGCAGGATATCTCACCGCCGGCAACCGGATTCGCGTTACCGCGCAACTAATCGACGTGATCACTGGAGAAATCCAGTGGAGCGACCGGATCGATGTTGAGGGCGACGATATTCTCGCACTTCAGGATTCTATCGGGCAACAGATTCTCAAAGGGCTAAGGCTCGAGCTCTCAGAAGAAGAACATAGGGAAATCGCCCAACGCCCAACAGAAATTGCCGAAGCTTATGAGGAGTATCTTCGGGGCCGCGATAATCTAGGCCGTTTTATGTTTCGCACGGTGTCCTCCGAGGATTTCGACGCTGCAGTCACAAACTTCAAGAAAGCGATCGAAATCGACCCCGAATTCGCTCTCGCTCACAGCGGTTTGGGTGCCTGCTACGCCAATCGCTTCTTTCGGGGGATGGGGC
>JABDJV010000170.1 GCA_013003295.1 Pyrinomonadaceae bacterium
TCAGCGTCCATCGTAACGATCACATTTTCAACGCCTTCGATCGATCCGACCAATTCCTTTGCTTCATTCTCAAATTCTTCCTTAACCGGGCAGGCCGGTGTTGTAAGGACGATCCGAAAAGAAACATCCCCATCCTTGATCTCCAGATCCTTCACAAATTCGAGAGTAACGATGTCCTTTTTTAGGTCAGGATCTTGAATATTTCTAAGCTGGTCCAGAACCTGCTCTTCGGTAATTTGACTCATAGTAATCCTTTTATCTTTTTATTTGTTATTATTTTCACAATACACGAGCCAATTGATGAGTTCAACCAAACAAGAGCAATTCTCAAAGCTTGCTGAAACCGCAAGCGCGTGCGTCGTTTGTCCTGAATTAGCGGACAAAACTGCGGTTTTAAGCAAATTGAACGGAAATCTCGACCCAAGGGTCCTTTTTATTGCGGAAGCACCCGGGCGGCAGGGTGCAGATCGGACCCGAAAGCCGTTTTGGGGTGACAAATCCGGTGACAACTTTCAGATTTTGCTCGACTCGATAGGTTTGGCCCGTGAGGAGATATTTATTACAAATGCGGTATTATGCAGCCCCCGAAAAGCCAGCGGTGCTAATCGCAAGCCGAAAAAAAGCGAGATAAATAATTGTACAGAGTTTCTAAAGAACACTATCGAGGTGATAAATCCGGCGATCGTTGCGACACTTGGAATAGTTGCACTTGAGGCTTTGAAAGCGATTGAATATCATGAACTTAAGCTAAAAGTTGACGTCGCAAAACTTGTCGATTGGAAGGGCAAAAAGCTTCTGCCCTTGTATCATCCGAGTCCACAGGTGATCGCATCCCATCGAAAAATTAGCGAGCAAATCGAGGATTACAGAGTTTTAGAGAAAGCAATAAAATATGGCAAAGGTTAATTTATACGGGCTTCCGCATTGCTCAACCTGTCAAAAAGCGGTTGCATATCTGGAAGAAAAAGGAGTCGGAATTGAAAAATTCCACGATATCAAAGAGAATCGGCTTTCGCGGAAAGAGGTTAAAAAACTTGTTAATTTAGTTGGCGGTGTCGACAAACTCTTTTCAAAGCGCGCAATGAAATACCGCTCAATGGGCCTAAATAATATGGATCTGTCGGAGAAAGATCTGCTTGATTACATGATCGAGGAATATACATTTATCAGGCGACCCGTGTTGGTTTTTGGAGAAAAGGCTCTGGCAGGGTTTTCGAAGAAAAAATACGACGAGCTTCTTGGCTCTTAGTTTTGCCGGGAAAGCAGGCGACCCGCCTGCAACGAACGCCCCGCGTTCGAAATAGCTTATCAACTTTGCAGATAACCGCGGCTTTGCGTGCTGCGCACTTATTGCAGGCGGGTCGCCTGCGGTCCGGCGGTGAAGAGAAATAAATGAGTGACTTTCAAAAAGATTATGAAGCGATTCGCGGCGGAGCCTTGGGATTTCACCGTCAAAACCGCGGTTTGTTTGCTGTCTCGGGTGGCGAGGCGGTTCAATTCTTAAATGGCTTGATCACCAACGACGTCGAAACACTTGAAGACGGTGCCCAAATGTTAGCCGCGTTTCCTACCGTGAAAGGGCGCGTGTTTGCCATCGTACGGGTGATGCGGCGTGGCGAATCGTATCTATTCGAGACCGAGGAAGCGACTCGCGAAAAAGTTTACGAAAACCTCACTCGATTTACATTTGCCGGGGATTTTCACCTTGACGACAAGTCCGGTAACTACTCTTATTACTCAATTTACGGCGAAACGAACGGATTAGATATTAACTCGCAGGAGTTTATTAAATTTAATAATGATTACTTTGTTTCGAACGAAAGCGTAGGGGAATTCGAAGAAAGCTTGAGTGATGCCGTCGAGATCTCAGATGAACTCTATGAAATCTTGCGAATCGAAAACGGCATTCCCAAATACGGTATCGATATGGATGAAGAAACGGTCGTGCCGGAAGTGAACGTTGACGGAATGATCAGCTACGATAAAGGCTGCTACATTGGGCAGGAGGTCATTGCCCGGATTCATTTTAGGGGAAAGCCGGCGAAACAGTTAAGGGGTTTGGTTTTTGAGGAAATGTCCGGACCGTCTGCTGAGAAAGACGTGTTGACCGGGGCGGAACTGAGGTCTCCGGACGGCAAGAATGCAGGAAAGGTTACGTCAATTGCCGTTTCTCCGAAACTCGGAAAAACTATCGCGCTTGGATATGTCAGAAATGCATTTTTAGAATCTGGAACCGAACTGAGTGTCGGGAATAAGAATGCCAGGGTTATTGAATTGCCCTTTATAAGTTAAATTTTATGGAAGAATTAGATATCGATCTACCAAATGCAAAGCTTGCCTACACGATTATTCAGTCGTTGCTGGGCGCAAACGAAGCGGTTAGTGAACTGCTTGTGGTTATGTCGCATGCGCTTGATGAAGAAACTGTAAAGGCGCTGACAAATACGAACGAATGGGAAAAGTATATGGACTCGAAGCGCGAGCTTGAGAACACGAAGGTGCAGATGGAAAAGCTTACACGTGAACTCAAGAAAATGGAAAAACGGATAGTGGATAGTGGAAAATGAAGAAGCAAGAAAATATCCTTAAAGAAAAGTCTTACAAATTTGCGCTTCGCGTAATCAGACTTTACAAACATCTCAGCCTAGAACAGAAGGAGTATGTGCTTTCCAAACAGGTTTTACGATCCGGAACATCCGTAGGGGCAAATGTGACGGAAGGGAATCAAGCACAGTCGAGATCAGACTTTATCCACAAGATGTCAATTGCGTTAAAAGAAGCGTCTGAAACGGAGTATTGGCTTTGCTTGCTTCGCGATTCAAGCTACTTAACAGAGTCTCAGTCTGAATCTCTAATTGTGGATTGCAACGAATTGCAGAAAATCCTGACGGCTTCAATCAAAACCGCCAAAAAGCGACCTAAATGACTAATTATCAATCATCCATTATCAATTATGAATTGGTGATCATCGGAGCCGGTCCGGCAGGAATTTCCGCCGCGTTTGAAGCCGAGAAGATCGGCCTCAAATATATTGTGCTGGAAAAGGGCTTGATCGGTAATACAGTCTATAATTACCCGGTTGGACTCACTGTATTTTCAACCACCGACGAACTGGAATTTATCGAAGGCGACCTCAAACCCGCCCGGGAAAAGCCGACGCGCGAGGAGCTCTTGTCTTATTACGTTCGATTTGTCCTCGACAATGATCTTAAGGTTCAAACCGAAGAAACGGTCCTAAAAGTCGACCGCATTGCGGAAAATCATTTCAGGGTCATTTCGGATAAGGGTGAATACGAAACGAGAAATGTTTTATTTGCTCACGGCGCGATGGATTATCCGAGAAAGTTGGGTGTAAAGGGGGAGGATCTGCCAAAAGTTCATGACCATTTTCGGGAGACATATCCTTGGGTCAAAAAAAACGCACTGATAGTTGGAGGCGGGAATTCCGCCGGCGAAGCAGCGCTATTTCTTGCCGACGAAGGGGCTGAAACTACTCTTGCGATATTTCGAAAAGATTGGGAAGAGACCGATCCAAAACAGGGATGTATCAAGTATTGGGTAAAGAACCCGTTGGAGGAGCAGCTCAAGAAACGTTGTTTGAATTTGTTCTTTCTTGGAAAAGTCGTCGAGATTCGGGAAAAAGATATTGTGTTGGAGGATGAAGAAGGACAGGAGCAGATATTAGAGAACGACGTGGTCTTCATCCTCGTCGGCTCGGATGCAGATCTGACAATGCTGAAGAACCTGGGCGTTGAAACCAGAAGCGGCAAATACGGGGATGTTCCGGTTTATGATGAAGAGACTTTTGAAACATGTGTCGCCGGAGTATATGTCGTCGGACATTTTACAAATGCAAGGCATATAAAGGCGGCGATAGAAGTGCCAAGGAAGATCGTACCGGAAATAGCGGAGAAACTGGGAAGGAGGGCGCCGCCGCCGGCAACCACTGCATAGCGGAGGCGAGGCCTTATTAATTTTCTGTAGATAAGTGAATAACGACTTTTCGGTGCTTTGCACTTATTGCAAGCGGGTCGCTTGCGGTCCGACGGAAGGCTCCTACATAAAATGACCATAGAGAAAGCAAAAAAGATCCTTAAACATCAATTCGGCTATGATTCCTTTCGGATGAATCAGGAGGCGGCGATCGATTGCGTTTTGAGCAAGAAAGATGCCGTCGTTCTCATGCCTACCGGGGGCGGCAAATCTCTGTGTTATCAAGTTCCGGCGTTGATGTCCGAGGGCTTAACCATGGTCGTCTCGCCGCTTATTGCATTAATGAAAGACCAGGTAGATGCGCTTGTTAGCAATGGAATTGAGGCGGCTTTCCTAAATTCTACGCAGACTGGTAAACAGCAGACGGAAGTTTTTCAGAGAATCAGGAGCGGAAAACTAAAGCTGTTGTATGTTGCTCCGGAGCGGCTTTTTAAAAGCGGCGATCAATTTATCGATTTCCTGAAAGAGCTCAATGTTTCTCTTTTTGCAATCGATGAAGCTCACTGCATTTCAAGCTGGGGACACGATTTTCGCCCGGAATACCGAAAGCTGGCACTGCTGAAAGAATACTTCCCAGAGGTTCCCGTGATCGCATTGACGGCAACGGCTGATAAATTGGTTCGAAAGGACATCGTTGACTATTTGGAACTTAACCAGCCTGAGCTTTTGATCTCTAGTTTCAATCGTCCGAATATTTTTTACTCGGTCGAGCCAAAGCGCAATTCTTATGAAAAGCTTCTCCGCTTCCTGGAAAAACGACGAGAAGACAGTGGAATTCTCTATTGTTTAAGCCGCAGATCAACTGAGAATCTTGCGCAGGATTTGCGAGATGAGGGGTTTAATGCTCTCCCATATCACGCGGGCCTGGACCGGGCCACCCGGCAACGAAACCAAGAATTATTCCTGAACGATGACGCAAAAATAATCGTTGCGACAATTGCCTTTGGAATGGGGATTGATAAATCAAACGTTCGCTTCGTTGTTCATATGGATCTGCCAAAAAACGTAGAAAGCTACTATCAGGAAACTGGCCGGGCAGGCCGGGATGGCCTGGAGAGTGATGCGCTTTTGTTTTTTAGCTGGGGCGACGTAACGAAACTAAAAGGGTTCGTTGAGATCGAAAACAACAAAGAGCAGAGCGATATTATGCTCAAGAAGCTGGATCAAATGGGTGAGTTTGGCGATTTGAAAACGTGCCGCCGCAAATACTTGCTTCGATATTTTGACGAAGATCTCGCGGATGACTGCGGTCAGTGTGACAATTGCAAAGCCGAATATGAAAAATTTGACGGCACGGTCATCGCGCAGAAAGCCTTGAGTGCGGTCTACCGAACAGGCCAGCGATTTGGTGTCAGCTATCTGATAGATTTACTCCGCGGTTCAAAGTCAAAGAAAATGCGGCTGGAGCATCTAAACCTAAAAACGCATGGCGTCGGCGCGGATATCTCGAAAAACGATTGGTTTGATTATTTTAAGGATCTGATCGCACAGGGATTTCTCGCAAAAACGGAAGGACAGTATCCAACGGTCATTCTAACTGGCAAGAGCGAAGACGTTTTGTACGGAAACACAAAGGTTGAGCTTTATAAGATCACCGAGAAAGCGGAAAAAAGTTCGTCGCTTGTTTCTGATGTTTCTCATCCTTATGTTGAAGCGCTCCTTGATGATCTCAAATCTCTCAGAACTGAATTTGCCCGCGAAGAAGGAGTACCGCCCTATGTTGTGTTTTCTGATGCAACACTGGTTGAATTGGCAACGTACCTTCCGCACGACAGAAACGGCTTGCTCAAAATCTCTGGGATCGGCGACGTCAAAATGGAAAGATACGGAGCGGATTTTATTCGTGTTATTCGAGACTATTGTGAGCTTAATGGCCTTGAATCACGGATGAAGCTGAAATTCGCATCCAGAAAAAGAAGAAGAAAGAGAAATACCAAAGGTGACGATACTTATTCGAAAACCCTTCAATTATTCAAACAGGGAATGTCTGTGCGCGCTATTGCAGAAGAGCGCGGACTCACGCGAAACACGATCGAAAATCACCTTTTGCGGTTTATTCCGTCAGGGGAGGTCCAGGTCGAAGATCTTGTCGATACGGATAAGATCGAGACGATCAGAGATGCGATCGATGAATTAAATGCAGCCAAGGGACTCTCCCCGATCAAAGAGTTTCTCGGCGCCGAGTATAGTTATGGCGAAATCAGAGCAGTCGCCGCAAAATTCTCTTAGGGGCTTTGGAAAAGGACCTCACCAGCCGCAAATCCGCCCTTACGAAATGCCATAAGGAAAGAGACCTGAATGCAGATCGCATTCAGGTCAAGTCTAATTCAAACTTTGCTTGGCGAAGATTTAATTCTTCTTCACAAAAACCATTTTGTTTTTGAATTTATCTTCAATATCCGGAGGATTTACGGCAAAGCTGGTAACGCTAACGGTGTGCGATTTTTTTCCACCTGCGGTTTCGGTCCACGTGTGCGGCAATCTAAGGCCCGCGACCGTTTTAAAGTCAGAGAACTTGATCAGGTGCTCAACCTCTTTTGCATTTTTTATTTTCTTCTTAAGCTTGGTTATTTTTTCCGTGGATTTGCCTTTTTCCCTGAATACCATCACCCGGTGCGGTCTGCCCTTAAAGCTGACCAGGCGCGGCAAATTCGAAGAAGCGTCAAAATGAACACTGAAGGAACTTTCCTTAAACTTGATCCCGACAATGTTGGTTTTGCTTCCGTCTACATTTCCTTCGCCAAGAAACTTGTACTCGACATCCATTCCTTTGGGCGGGGTAAGAAGTAATGCAAAAGTTGTTCGGAGCATTTCGTTTTGCCGGGTTCCTCCGGATCCGAATACTCGGTCCTTCATAACCTCGATCTCCTTACCATCTTTGGTTGTCCACTTTCCCCCATCTCCAGAGCGTTTTTTGACCTTGATCTTCTTGCCGTCGTCTGACTTCCAGGTGTTAGACTCACTCGAATCCTCGATCACGATCTTTTTTACGTTATCAGAATCCTTGTTTACCTCCTTTGTAGTTCCATCTTTTTTCTTGATAATTATCTTGTCGTCCGTGATTTTAATATCTTCGACCTCTTCACCTTCGCCTTTCTTGATAAAAAACACGTTTTCCTTATCCTTTCCGTCGACATTCACCTCGATCTCCGACTCGTCAGAATCGCCTTTTATTCGTATCACATTTACTTCTTTGGTCATGCCGTCGCCTTTGCCTTTTTTTGGATCACCGATCCTTACCATTTTTGCGTAGCGGTCCGGAAGCGCGAAATTTATCTCTAAACCGCCCTGCTTTGATCTTGCATCGCCTTCAAAGAAGTGGGTCGTTTTCGCAACGATAGACATGCTCTCTACTTTTGCAATATTTGCCTCGCCGCCGATCGCCGCTTTCGCTTTGTTTATTATTTCCATTGCTTTTTCATCTCGTGAAATCCGAGCACCTGTTTCTTCTATTATGCTCGCAACACCGATGAAAAATACTGTTACACAAACGATTGAAATGATGAATCTTTTCATTTTTGCCTCCAGAAATCTTAATTTTCTTATTATAACAAGATTGATTATCGCAGAATGCCTAGCGAAACTGATTAAGAAAACGCAAAGAATTTGTTAAGGATGTAAAATCTGCCGAAAATTATTGTATTTTGGAGCTTTATACCTGCATAATTTAGGTGATGAAAGCGAATTGGTTTCCAATACTTTTGATAGTCGCCCTTCTTGGCCTGTTGGCTATCCTGGCGACCCTTCAGTACCGCTGGCTTGGTCAAATAAGCGATTCAGAGCGCGTCCGGCTGGAAAAACGCCTCGAAGACGATACCAAGAGATTTAAGGAAGATTTTAACAAAGAGATCAACTTTATTTTTAACAATTTCCAAGTCGATTCGGAAGCTTACAAAAACGAGGATTGGGGCATCTTTAACAGAAAATATCTGTTCTGGAAGACCAAAACAGATCATCCCGAGATTGTCAGGCGAGTTTATTTTTTTTCCCGAGCGAATGGCGAAATGCTGCTCGAATTTGAGCCCGACAGGGCAGTTTTCTCAAAATCTACAAATACTCCGGAGACCGATACGATTATTCGAGAGTTGGAATCGCAGGATACCTTCAATCCGGTCTTAAAAAACACAACTGCGATTGCCATTCCGGTTTATGATAAAGAAGAGAAGATCGAGAGGATCGTAACCAGAACGCGCGGGGCAAATACCAAATTACTTAGAACGAAATCTCGGATTAATCTTCCGGAGAAATATGGGTATTTACTCGTTGTTTTGGATGAAAGATCGATCGCAAACAACCTTCTATCCCGGCTCACGGAAAAGTACTTTTCGGATTCGAGCGGGGTGAATTATAAGGTTTCGGTTACGAGCGAATCAGGGAAGACCGTTTTTCAGACTCACAGTGAGCAGCTTTCGGCGGCGGATTCGACCGCGAAATTATTCACCTTGTCTCCAAACAAATTTGTTTTTTTTCCAAGAAACAATGGGCGGGTACGATCAAGACGGCTTACAAAGCCGGAAAACGAGGTTGTCACCGATTCCAACACCGTTTCGACGGAAAATGATGGAAACAACATTGAAACGGAAGAGAATGTTGTTGCCGTAAATATCGAGGGAATCGGACTTGGCAAATCCAAGGTTGCGGTCTTTGAGGGCAAAAGCGGACCGCAAAACGGAATTTGGACATTGAAGGTCCAGCATGTGTCGGGCTCACTTGAGCAATTTATTCATAATACGCGCCGCAGGAATCTGGGGATCAGTTTTGGTATCTTGGGATTATTGGCAGCGAGTATGATTTTGATCGTCTTTTCTTCACAACGAGCCAAACTGCTCGCCCAGCGGCAAATTGACTTTGTTTCATCGGTATCCCACGAATTTCGAACACCGCTTTCGGTTATCTATTCGGCAGGCGAAAACCTTTCCGATGGTGTGATCGATGAGCAGGATAAGATTTCGACTTACGGACGTCTAATAACGCGTGAAGGAAAGAAACTTTCCGAGATGGTTGAGCAGATTCTCGAATTTGCCGGCGCGAGATCGGGCAATCGCCGATACGACCTTAGGGAAACGAGTGTTGGCCAGATATTGCAAAAAGCGCTGGAGGAATGCGATCCGATAATTCAGGAAATGGGGTTTGAGGTGACACAAGAGGTCGCACAGGATCTTAATACCGTTTTGGCTGATGAAAACGCGCTGACCCAGGCTATACAGAATCTAATAAACAATGCCTTGAAATATAGTAACGGCGAGAAATGGATAAGAATTACGGCGAAGAACGTTGGTGAGGGAATCCGAGTAGAGGTTGAAGATCGGGGGATCGGTATTTCGGACGGTGATATGCAGCGTATATTTGAGCCGTTTTTCAGGTCGAAAAATGTCGTTGACGAGCAGATCAGCGGAAACGGTCTCGGATTGAGCTTGGTTAAACAGATCGTCGAGGGGCACGGCGGAAAAATATCGGTTGAAAGCGAAATTGGACGGGGAAGCAAGTTTATTATCGAACTGGCGGGTTAGCAACAATGGGTAAAATATTGTTAGTTGAAGATGAGGAGGGGCTGATCCTTACACTTTCCGACCGCCTCACAAGCGAGGGATTTGACGTAGCCACGGCGAATGACGGGGAAAAAGGATTCGAGATGGCGGTTAACGAATCTTTCGATCTGATCATTCTTGATGTCATGCTTCCGAAGAAAAATGGATTCGACGTTTGCCGGGATGTCAGGAAAGAGGGAGTAACAACTCCAATTTTGATGCTAACCGCAAAAGGCGAGACGATAGACAAGGTTTTGGGGTTGAAACTCGGTGCGGACGATTACCTGACAAAACCGTTCGAAACTATCGAATTGCTGGCCCGCGTTGAAGCCATATTGCGCCGAACGCCGGCTGGCAGCGAAAACGGAACGCCTCAGGAATTTCATTTTGGAGACGTTCTGATAGATGTAAAGCGCGCCGAAGTCTCAAAGATGGGGGTGCTTATCGAGCTATCGGCGATGGAATTCAAGTTGTTAAAATTTCTGGTCGAAAATCGCGGCAATGTCCACTCAAGAGACGAGCTGCTCGACGCGGTTTGGGGTTACGATGCGACTCCGACGACACGTACGGTTGATGTTCACATCGCCTGGCTTAGGCAGAAGCTTGAAAGTAATCCGAAACATCCGAAGCATATACAGACCGTTCACGGCATGGGCTATAAATTTGTGGTTTAGTTCGGGCCGCAAAAAAACGTTGATTTTCGGGTGCTATTTGGGGATAATCTTATCCGTTTAGTTCGTAATCCATCTTTCTGTTCTCTTTCGGGAACTTCCCAATAACATTTGAATAATTTTGGAGGAAAAATGAATTCAAAGAGCCGCGACCTGGCAATCGTTTCAATTCTAATGCTGCTTACCCTGTTTGCGACTTCCCAAACTAGCGGACAGACCCAAAACGCAACGGCAGCAATATTCAAAAACGCTCAGGAGGTTTACGCAGCCTGTGGTAAAGGGGACTATGACGAACGCCGCGGCGCGGCTATTTTGGTAAATCGCCTTTCCGATTCTGCGATTGAGGTTTTCGTTGCGGCCGGCTCGACCAGGAAATTTCAATCTCTTCCGGCGATCGCGAAACTGGAAATTTACGTTCAACCGCTAAGGGTGATAGGAAAGATTCCGGTTAGGACCAGAGGAAGAGTTCCGGTTATGTCCAGAGGAATAATTTGGAAAACGACAGCTTTTTTTGAGACCGGGCAACCGGCATATCTATCTACCTCACCAAAGAGCTTCGGTGAGGGAATTACGGAAATAATAATTACGCCAAAAATTACTATGCCGGTTGAGAAACAGGCTCAGGCGGTACGAGTTAGATTAAATGGATTGTTCGAAAAGGGTAGAGTCTTAACGCTAACCGCTTTTATAGATGGGAAAAACACTGCCAGCAGATGCGGTATGTCAACATATCCGCCAAAGAAATAAGCTAAAATTCCGCGGCGGGCATTGAAGTTTCACGCCGCGAAACTCCCGATTCTTTCGCGGCCTTTTCAACTTCTTTTGCGACAACTTTTGCGACTCTCTTATCAAAAACCGATGGAATTATGTAATCTGCATGAAGTTCGTCTTCCTTAATTATTCCGGCGATCGCGTTTGCCGCGGCAAGCTTCATTTCCTCGTTAATTCCGGACGCACGGCAATTCAGAGCGCCGCGGAAAATTCCCGGAAAGCACAAGACGTTATTGATTTGATTCGGATAGTCCGAGCGTCCCGTTGCAATTACAGCCACGTGCTCCATCGCTTCCTCCGGATAAATCTCAGGATCCGGGTTTGCCATCGCAAACACGATCGGATCCTTCGCCATGATCTTTAAGTCGGAAACGCCGATTACTTTTGGTGCTGATAAACCGAAGAAGACGTCGGCATCCTTGATCACATCGTGGATGTCGCCCTGCTCATTGTCAGGATTTGTATTTCGGGCAAACCAATCCTTCACCCAATTCATATTCTCAGTGCGGCCCCGGTATATCGATCCGCTCGTGTCGCACCCGACGATGTTTTCTACCCCGGCCGCCATAACAATTTTTGAACATGCGACACCAGCGGCACCGATCCCGTTAACAACGACCTTAATGTCTTCCATCTTTTTTCCGACGATCTTTAACGCGTTGATAAGTGCGGCCAGAACCACGACGGCCGTTCCGTGTTGGTCATCATGAAATACGGGAATATCGAGTTCTTCCGCAAGTCGCTCCTCGATCTCAAAACAGCGCGGCGCGGAAATATCTTCCAGATTTATTCCGCCAAATGCGACGGCAATGTTTTTAACCGTTTGAACGATTTCGTGCGAATCCTTTGTATCCAAACAGATCGGAAATGCGTCGACACCACCAAATTCCTTAAATAGCTGCGCTTTTCCTTCCATGACCGGCATCGCTGCTGCTGCGCCAATGTTACCCAAACCCAAAACCGCGCTTCCGTCGGAGACCACCGCGACCGTATTTTTCTTGATCGTAAGAGTGAATGCCTTTTCGGGGTCCTTGTGAATGGCCTGGCAGACACGGGCTACGCCGGGAGTGTAGGCCATTGAAAGATCAGCACGAGTCTTAAGCGGAACTTTTGAAACCGTCTCGATCTTTCCGCCAATGTGCATCAGAAATGTGCGATCCGATGTATGGACTACCTCGACGCCATCGATCGTTTTAACCGCATCGATGATCTCTATATTATGCTCTTCAGATCTCGCATTAACCGTTATATCCCTGACGATATAACCTTTTCCGACCCGAACGATATCAATGGCTCCAATGTCGCCGCCGGCAAGACCGATCGTAGTCGTGATCTCTCCGAGTTTCCCGGGCAGATTGTTAATATTTACACGTAAGGTGAAACTGAAACTGGCGCTTGGAGTTTGTTTGTTTGACACGGATTAAGTCCTGAATTATAGAAAATTAAAGTGATAAAACAGGGTAACGTTTAACATTTTACGACGCAAACCCTTTGTTGCTGTTATATTCAAAAGTCGGGCTTTGCAAGCAAAAATAAGACTTTTTAGATTCGCGACCTGATCAAACCGCGCATCACCGCAATGATCTCAATTTTATCTGCTCCAAGAATTATACTCTCGTAGTCTTCATTTGCCGGGCGCAGCTCAATTTCGCCGCCTTTTCTGTGGTATGAGTGAAGAACTGCTTCTTCACCGGCTACTATCGCGACGACGCAATCGCGATCACGCGCAAACTTACGTTCCTCCACCAGCGCGATGTCATCCTCGCAAATTTGATTATTGATCATCGAATCGTCAAAGACCCGAAAAGCATGGATAGGTTTGGTAGAAAGGTCCTCGACAATCGCCTTTGAGATAAAAATAGGATCGTCGTTTGGCTCGTTTCCACCCGCTGATTCGGGTATCTCCAACCAAGGTACCTCGCTGACCAGATCACTAATAGGGCTTTTCGGGTGGAGGTTTAAGCTAAAGCTTCCGTTTTCACGACTTCGAAGCAACAGACCTTGGTTTTCAAGCGCAGAAATGTGTTTTGCGATCCCGGCCTTTGATGAAACACCGATCGCCCGGGCGATCTGCTGATAAGAGGGTTCATAACCGCGCTCAGCGATAAACTCAGTAATATATTCCAAAACTTCGCGTTGTCGTCTTGTTCGCGCGTGCATACCAGTTGAGATTTTATCTCTAATCCCGGTTTTATCAAGCTAAGCGGTATATTTGGCGATGAGAGCAGCAAATTCGGCGCGCACGAAAAAGTTTGACGCTTTCCATAAGGAAAAGTTAAAATGACGGTCCTAAGGATTTTTTATTTATACCAGAGAAAAAAAACAACTGTTTTGAGATGGAGTTTAGGTAACCTCTTTGATTTTAGGTGACCTCTTTGATTGATATGTCCAAAAGAATAGACGATCTACTAAGAATGGCAACGAGTTTTGGCGCTTCCGATCTGCATCTGCGCGCGGGTTCGTATCCCGTCATCCGGGTTGCCGGAGATTTAAGACCGGTTTCAAGCGTTGAACGTTTGACCCAGGAAGAAACTCTCGAAATGGCGTTTTCGATGATGTCGAATCGGCAGAAAATGCATTTTAAGGACACCTTTGAGGTTGACCTTGGTTATGGCGTTTCCGGTCTTGGACGATTCCGGGCAAACATTTTTCAGCAAAGAAATTCGGTCGGAATTGTCGCAAGGGTGATTCCCGACAACATTAGAAATTTCAGCGAATTGGGATTACCGCCGGTTTTGGGTGAGATCGCTGACGCTGAGCGCGGGTTGATCCTCGTAACCGGAACGACCGGCATGGGTAAGTCGACCACGGTGTCTGCGATCGTTGATCACATTAATAAAACGCGAAGCACGCATATAATCACTATCGAAGACCCTATTGAGGTTCTCCATAAAGACAAAAAGTCTTTTGTTACGCAGCGCGAGGTAGATGTTGACACACGGAATTACGCCGACGCGGTCAGAGGCGCGATGCGGCAGGATCCTGATGTAATTCTGATCGGTGAGTTAAAAGACATGGAAACGATCGAGATGGCGCTAACGGCCGCCGAAACCGGTCAGCTCGTACTCGCGACGATGAGTTCATTTGATGCAAAGGAAACGCTGTCAAAGCTGATCACGACGTTTCCGATCTACCAGCAGCGTTCGATCAGGATTCAACTTGCGGGTGTGCTCAAGGCTATTATATCGCAGCGTCTAATGAGATCGACGAAAGGCGATTCAAGGGTTCCCGCGGTTGAGATATTGACGTCGACTCCGCTGATACGTGACTGCATTCTCGACGAAGAGAAAATGGATCAGCTCAAGGAATCGATCACGGCAGAAACTGCGCAGTTTGGAATGCAGACCTATGATCAATCGCTCTTTTATCTCTATCAATCCGGATTGATCGATCTTGACGAAGCCTTGCGCGGTTCGAGCAACCCAAATGAATTTAGAATCAGACTCGCCGGAATCCCAAACACTGCGAAGTCCGACGAAGAGAACGGTTCCGAGAGTGTGGAAAATTTGGTTGCGCACAACTAGTTTATTCTACGAGTTAAATATTTGCGGCGTTTCTTTTAAAAAAAAAGAACGCCGCCATTTTTTGTTTGCACCAACGCTGATGGTCAATTGACGAAAACTTCGCCCTTCGCAACTACAACGGATTCTCCGCCAATCTTCACTTTCTCAACCTTTCCCTTTTCGCCTGATACATTGGCAAATATCCTGCTCGGGCGATTCATAAAATCACCCTGCTCGATCGTAAACGTATATTTGTCGATCGCCCCATGATGCACCAGATAACCGGAAAAGGCACCAGCCGCACTTCCTGTTGCCGGATCTTCGGGAATTCCATCGTTAGGTGCAAAAAATCGCGCGTGAACGCTCGAGCTTTCCTCTTTCGTTTCAAAAGTAAACGCATAAACACCGACCGCTCCGTACTTTAAATAGATCTTGCTCAAGAGGCTTGAATTAATATTGCAGCGGCTCAAAGCCTCAAGCGAAGCAACCGGCACATCCAGACTTCCTATTCCCGTCGAAACGGCCTGGATCGGAAGATCTACTGTTGAAATTATATCTTCCCGGTTGATACCCAATCCTCGGGCAAGATCGACGATCTCATCTTCATCGCTGATCAGATCCCCGCTTTTGAATTGTCCCTGGGTCATCACTACCTGCCTCGGTTTGCCTTCGCTGAACTCTATTTCAACCGGCAAAACGCCCAGGTTGAGTTCCTGTTCGATCGAGATCCAACCGTTTTCTTCCTTTGGCGTTACGCCCAGCCGGGCCAATAAATTCCACGTGCCGACTACGGGATGCCCCGCAAGAGGGAGTTCTTGTTTCGGTGTGAAAATTCGCAGTCGCCGAAGAGCTTTCTCGGACGGCAGAACGAAAACCGTTTCAGATAAATTCATTTCGTTTGCGATCAATTGCATTTGCCGATCAGAAATTCCAGCCGCGTTTGGAAAAACTGCCAACGGGTTGCCCGTGAACGCGGTTTCGGTAAATACATCGAGCTGATAAAATTCATGCTTATTCATGCTTTTTTCCCTGGGATTTTCGCTGTTTCTCTAAATCAGTTGATCGACCCGAATAAAAAGTTTTTTTCTCAAACTTCTCTTCATCAAAACAATTTCCATTGATAAATTCGTATGTTATTGTTGCCTGAGCAAAATAACAATGCCGCCGAATACAAAAATTATGATGGCAAGATTCAGAATATCTCTTGCAAAAGTCATATTTATAAATTTCATGGACGTCTTATTTTAATCAAACTTGAGAATCTGACCCTGTTTTATCCAATGCGTTATACCGAAGAGATTTTCTGAGTCCTCAAGTGGATTTTTTTTCAAAACAAGTACGCTTCCCTCGTATCCTTCCTTCAAAAATCCGATCTTTCTTTCGGGAAAAATCGCTCGCGGCGTAGTTTCGGAAACGATTTTCAAAAGTTCCAATTCCTCGAATGCATCAACCTCTATAAAAGCCTTTAATTCCACGGTTAAGGGGCGATTGAAATAATCCGAACCAATTAGAATCGTACCCCCTAACTTGTGGTATTTGGAGAGGAATTGTCTGATAAATTCGATTTGGTTTTTGTATTCCTGCGAGTCTTTGTCGGTGCCCCCGGTTGTGATGGCGATCGTCGGAGAAATGACAATATTTCGGTTAGCGGCTTTTTCCAAGACCTTTTTCGAAACTTGAAATTCTTGCTTTGTTTCGGGTTTTCCGTTCCAGGTCGGCATATGTGCAAAGCCGTCAACACCGATTTTAACACCTGTTTCGAAATCTTCTGCTGTATCAATATGTGCGTAAACTTTTAAGCCGCGTTTTTGAGATTCTTTTGTCACATACTCTGCCAATTCAGCCGGCAAACCGCTGTTGCCGAGAATCTCATCAACCGAATTTTTTTCGAAGTTTCCAACATCTACCAGAAAGATTTTGACAATGTCGGGCTTGCCCGCAAAAAATCCTTTTAGCTTTTCTTTCGCTGCTTTTTTACTGTCGATAAAAATATAGCTGTTGCCCTCATCAAGACGGCTTGTCCTTATTTTCTCAATATTGTCCTTCCATTTACTGGCATCATATAAGCCCATCACGTAAGGCTCGTAAGCCATAAACGGATGTCCCGAAGTGCTCGAAATTCCCTGGTTGGCAAATATCACGTCAGGCGTCTGTTTTGTGCTGAAATACTTTCTGAAGTAATCAATATTTTTAGTTTTTGCGGTTAAATTCTGAACATAAAAGGTTCCTTCTTTAAGATATTGTTCAGGTAGATACGTCAACTGAAACTCTCTGTCCAAATTGTGTGTGTGGGCATCCCCAAATGGCGGGATGACAAATTGATTTTCGATTTTGATTGTTTTTTCTAAAGTCCCAGGCTTTTCAAAAGTTATCTTGCCATCGGCAATGTATAAATCTTTTTTAACAAACTTTTTTCCATCAAAAATGTTACCGCCGATCAGACCAATTGAATTTTGCCCGAAGCTAAAAATTGAAAATGATAGTAAAAATAAAATCGTATAAATTGCTATTTTCATAAAACACCCCAGTTCGTTCATTTTTCTATATTTTAATTGTAGGAAAAATTGTATTTTCGTGAAAACTTTTCGATGAATTGGCTTTTGAAAAGTTGAATGGGATTTTTTGCTGATTATCCGACATTTTTAGTCTTTTATGTCGCGTTAGCGATAAGATGAATTTAGCCGTGTCTTTTAAGGCACATGAGGGATATAAATTAGGAGGCTTGTCGCGTCAGCGACAACTGAACTCGATTATATTCAATCGTCGCTGACGCAACTTAATACCAAACATTTACTTTTCCGTGCGATAACTCACACGGCTAATTCAGATGTTGCTACGCGACAAGTTTTTTGAGCAATTGCGAACCGGAACGGCTGGCTTGAACTTCTGCACCATTTTTTAAATATAGAAGAAGCGTTCTGCCGAGTTCTTCGATTTTTTCGATCTGGTCGAGATTGACGATTGATGAGCGGTGGATCTGTAAGAATTTGTTCTCATCTAGTCGCTTGGCAAACTCTGTCAAAGTGCCGCTTGCCATGTATTTTTCGTCTCGCGTGTGGATATTGACGTAATCGCCATTGGCTTCAAGCCAAAATATGTTTTTAGTTTCAAGCGGAAAGATCAAATCCTTTTTGCGAACAAAAAGTGTTGTAAGAGGCCCGATATTTTCGTCATTTTGCTTTTTCAGTATTGCTGTCTTATTTTCTGAAAGTCGCTGACGGATTCGCTCGATTGTTTGATGAAATCTTTCTCTTCCGAAAGGCTTTTGGAGGTAATCCAATGCTTCGAGTTCGAATGCCGTAACTGCATAATGATCGAAAGCAGTTGTGAAAACGACTGCCGGTTCGTATTTGATCCGCCGCAAAACTTCTAAGCCGGAGACTTCGGGAATTTGCACGTCGAGAAAGATCAGAGCAGGTTTAGCCTCTTGAATTTTTTCAATCGCCTGCAAACCGTCCACGGCTTCGCCGATGAGTTCAAGCCATTTGAAATCGGCGATAAAATCCCGCAAAGTCTGCCGTGCGAGCGGTTCGTCTTCAACTATTAACGTGCGGATATTCAACTTCTAAAACTTTCTCCCCAACTCTTTTTTCCGCAAACTGTGCGGGAATTTCGATATTCACTTTGAAACCTTTATTTGCTTTCGTTTCAATTTCAAATTTGGATCCTTCGCCATATTGAATTTGCAATTGCTCACGGACGAGATTTATTCCTAATCCTCCGGATTCGTTTACGCTTTCAGCATTTGAACCGATGCCATCATCGCCAACCTTGATTTTCAAAAAACTATTTTCCCTTTTTGCAGAAATACGAATTGTCGCCGAAATGCTTTTTAATGCAATGCCGTGCTTAATGGAGTTTTCGATCAGCGGCTGAATCGTAAATGCTGGCAGCAGACAGTTCCGAGCTTCATTTTCGATATTTTTTTCGATCGTCAACCTATCGCCAAGACGCAGTTTTTCGAGTTCTAAGTAATTTTCGACAAAATTTAATTCCTCTTCCAAACGCACGAGATAATTTTTCGATTCGCGTTTGTCTTTCAAAGAATAGCGAAGCATTTCGGCTAGTTTTTCCAACGCGTTTTCCGCTTTCTCGGGATCGTAGCGGACAAGCGCCATCAGCGTGTGCAAAGTATTAAAAAGAAAATGCGGATTTAGCTGGGCTTGCAAAACTGCTAAAGAATTTTGAGCATAGAGCGTTTCGGCACGGGCGGCACGGCGTTCTTCTTCACGCAGATTTTGGACGACTTGAAGAACGTAAACAATGCTGACGATCGTGGCGTAGATCGTAATGCCCGTAAAAATCTGCCACTGCAAAGCGTTTCCCGTAAAATATAAGAACTGCCAATTTCCCGTCTGATTGTATTGATTGATCGAAAAAAGCAAGAACAAAATGAACATCCAAGTGAACGAAAAAAGAATTGACAAAAGAATATGAAGCGGGAAGAACCAAAACCTTCGGTGGAAAGACCAATCAACACGATTACAAAACCATATTAGGAAAACTCCCAAGATCGCTACGGAAATAATATTTCGTCCAACGGAAATAAGAATG
>JABDJV010000177.1 GCA_013003295.1 Pyrinomonadaceae bacterium
TTCTCATCCTTCAGCAGCCCCAAACTCAAGAAGCCCATCGTGTGTCCGGAAAAGATCAATGCGTTTCGGTTTTTCGCACCGGAAGCGGGATCCGACGCTGCTTTTGAGGTTTCGTTACACCAGCTGACAAAATCGATTAATGGAACAACCCCATCTGAGCCCTCAAATTCAATGGTTTTTGACGAAAACGGATTCTCTATTTCATTGGAATACGTGTAGACAGGGTTTTCAATATCTGAAAAATCGCAATAAATGGCCGGTATCTCGGGGGTATCGTTAAGGTAATAGACAAATAGATTCAACGAGTTTCCTGCAATGGCGGCAGTTTTAGCCCTGAGATCTTCAAGCGCATAGGACATATCAATGCTCAGATTGTTGTCCCCGGCCATATAGATCATGATGTTCCAACGTCTGGATTCACTAATATTCCGCATTTTGAAGGGCTTGGGAAAAGACGGCGTAATTAACGCCGCCTCTGAAAAAAAATCAAACAAATCGACTATTCATTTTTTGTAAACCCAATAGTATTCCAATTGGATTCCGTATTCTTGAAAGTCGCAAAACGCTCAAAGAATTTGCCTGAACCCCCACCTAAACGGGCTGTAGGATTAAACGGCATTCGTGTCGTTGGATTAAACGGCATTCGCGTAATTGGATTATACGGAAGCCTTCCGTTAGTCGTCCCTTTTGTGTTTTTTTCGTCGTTCATGTTACCTCCATTTTGTGAAAGATTTGAGGTGCCGGCTTTTAACCGGCACCAAGTGATCGGCTGCCAGATATTCAAACGGCGTTCAACAACGTCAGATCAAAATCCGGTCAAATAAAAAACGAACCGCGGATCAAGAAATCTACTATGTTTCCTGTATCAATTAGTATAGACCAATTCGTTATGACCCGTAAATTTTTTGATTATTTAGTTTGGTCGATTAATTTGTTTAAGGTGTTTGTGTATAATAATCGCAAAATTCTCAATCAAAAAATAAGTTATAGTTTTAAATGCCGAAGCGAACAGATATCCATAAAATATTAATTATCGGTTCAGGGCCGATTGTGATCGGACAGGCTTGTGAATTCGACTACTCGGGCACACAGGCGTGCCGTGCACTGCGTGAGGAAGGATTTGAGGTAGTACTGGTAAACTCCAATCCGGCAACTATCATGACCGACCCGGAGATCGCCGATAAGACTTATATCGAGCCCCTTACCGTCGAAACGGTCTCCGAAATCATCGCTAAAGAAAAACCTGATGCCCTTTTGCCGACTGTTGGTGGACAAACCGGGCTGAATTTATCAATCGAGCTATTTGAAAAGGGGATCTTAAGTGAACATAACGTGCAGCTGATCGGTGCGAATGTGGAGTCGATCAAAGTTGGTGAAGACCGCGAGCTGTTTCAAAATGCGATGAATGAGATCGGGATCCGATCTGCAAAAGGGGATTTCGCGCACAGTTCGGATGAAGCCCGCGAAATAGTGGAGGAAACGGGGTATCCGGCGATAATACGGCCGGCATATACTCTCGGGGGCACCGGAGGCGGAATCGCTTATAACCCTGAAGAATTTGAGGAAATCGTAGAAAGAGGATTGGACGCATCTCCGGTTTCCCAGGTTTTGGTCGAGGAATCGATTCTCGGCTGGAAGGAATACGAGCTCGAGGTGATGCGGGATTTGAACGACAACGTCGTCATCATCTGTTCGATCGAGAATTTCGACCCGATGGGCGTGCATACAGGCGATTCGATCACCGTTGCTCCGGCGCAAACGCTGACAGATGTCGAATATCAGAAGCTTCGGGACATGTCGATCGCGTGTATCAGAAAAGTTGGCGTGGAAACCGGGGGCTCGAATATCCAATTTGCCGTTAATCCGGAAAACGGCGATATCCGGATCATCGAAATGAACCCAAGGGTCTCGAGAAGTTCTGCACTCGCGTCAAAAGCAACCGGCTTTCCAATAGCGAAGATCGCGGCCAAGCTCGCAGTCGGCTACACATTGGACGAAATTCCGAACGACATTACAAAGAAGACACCTGCATCTTTTGAGCCGACGATCGATTATGTCGTAACCAAGATTCCGAAATGGGCATTTGAGAAATTTCCGGGCACCGAGGACGTGCTTGGCACCCAGATGAAATCGGTCGGCGAGGTAATGGCTATCGGACGTACATTTAAGGAAAGTTTATTTAAAGGGTTACGTTCGCTCGAGGCAGTTAAACCTCTGCGTTTGCAGGAGATACCAGACGACACACTTCAGCAGAAGTTATCGCGCCCGAATTCGCAAAGATTCTCTTATCTAACCTACGCCTTACAGCACGGGTATTCAATAAAAGAGGTTCAACGCCTGACCGGGATAGATCCATGGTTTTTGGAGCAGCTGGTCGAAGTAATGCGTCTTCAGGCCCGTATCGAAAACCGAAAATTGGACGATGTTCCTGCGGAGACGCTTCGATTTGCAAAAGAATACGCCCTTTCCGACAGACGTGTTGCGTATTTAACAAAATCTACGGAGAAACAGGTTCGCCAGAGGAGAAAAGACCTGGGGATACTGCCGGTTTATAAGAGAGTTGACACGTGCGGAGCCGAATTTGAATCTTTTACACCATATCTTTACTCAACTTATGAGGAAGAGAACGAAGCAAACCCGACCGAACGGCGCAAGATCATGATACTTGGCTCCGGGCCAAACAGGATCGGACAGGGGATTGAGTTTGATTATTGTTGCTGCCACGCATCTTTTGCACTTTCCGAAGCCGATTTTGAAACGATCATGGTCAATTGCAATCCTGAGACCGTTTCAACCGATTACGATACATCGGACCGACTCTATTTAGAGCCGCTTACTTTTGAAGATGTGATGAATATTGTCGATCTTGAACAGCCTGAAGGCGTTATTGTCCAATTTGGAGGTCAAACACCGCTAAATTTGGCGGATCGGCTTCACGAGGCCGGTGTTCCGATCATCGGTACTTCTCCGGACTCCATCGATCTTGCCGAGGACCGAAAGAGATTTTCCTCACTACTAGAAGAATTGAAGATCCCGCAGCCGGCAAACGGGACCGCGGTTTCACCTGAGGAGGCTAAGGTTATCGCGGAAGAGATCGGTTACCCAGTGGTCGTTCGTCCGAGTTTTGTGCTCGGTGGTCGGGCGATGGCTATCGTTTACGACGAGGAAACACTTGACGAATATATGCGTTCGGCGGTTGACGCTTCTCCGGAAAAGCCAATTTTGATCGACAAATTTCTTGAAAGGGCGGTTGAGATCGATGTTGATGCACTCGCCGACGAAACGGCGTGTGTGATCGCGGGTATTCAGGAACATATCGAAGAGGCGGGAATTCACTCGGGTGATTCGAGCTCGGTCCTCCCTCCGCAGAAGGTTGCCGACGAACACATTGAAACTATTAAGCATTACACAAAGAATCTCGCCAAAGCGTTGAAAGTAAAAGGTTTGATGAATTTGCAGCTGGCGATCAAAGACGACCGTGTTTTTATCATCGAAGTAAACCCAAGGGCCTCTAGAACCGTTCCTTTTGTTGCAAAAGCGACGGGAGTTCCGCTCGCAAAGATCGCTTCCCTGATCATGGCGGGAGAAAAAACTCTTGCCGAATTCAATTTGCCCGAGCTTTTGCCCGTTCCGCATATCTTTGTTAAGTCGCCGGTCTTTCCTTTTAAGAAATTCGAAGGAGTAGACCCGATTCTTGGACCGGAAATGCATTCGACCGGTGAGGTTATGGGAATCGGTGAGACATTTGGCGAAGCCTATGGGAAAGCGATGGAGGGCGCCTTTTTAGACCTTCCAAAAGAAGGAAAAGCCTTCATTTCGATAAACGATTCGGATAAAGGGCAAGCAGTGATCCTCGCCCGCAGGCTTGCAAAAATGGGCTTCACCTTGATTGCAACCTACGGCACGGCCAACCGGCTCAAGGAGGTGGGGCTTGAATGCGAAACGGTCTTCAAAGTAAATGAGGGCCGTCCAAACATTGCCGATCACATTAAACGCGGTGAAATCGCTCTGGTGATCAATACGCCGCTCGGAAAGACTTCGCACTATGACGAAAAGGCGATCCGAAAGTCGGCGCTTCAGTATAACGTACCAACCGTAACGACGATGACCGGTGCCCAGGCACTGGTAGAGGCGATCTCGACGAAACGAAACGAACGGAACGTAAATGTGAGAAGTTTGCAGGAGATTCACGGAGGCAAGACAATCGTCAATAGTGCATAATGTGAAAAGCAAACGTCATCATGGGCGTACCGACGGACAGATTTAAGTAGATACGAATTTTAGGCGGAATAGTCATCGAAGATGACGAACGATAATAGCCCGGTATGAAGCGAAAGCGGAATGCGGGGAGCAGATCGATCAAATATTACAAGCCCTGTCGGGGCGGCAGAACAATTCACAGATAGTCGAAACATAGATTTCCGAGGTATATGTTCGAACAAAACCTTTGAAAATATTGATGCTGCGTTTTGGAAAGATCAGGGTTGCGACAGCGAGCTTGATTATTTTGGCCAAACGTCCTGGATTCTTTTTCTTTATTGAAAGCGTTGGAAGAGGCTTGAATTCGATTGACCGGAACACCGGATGTCGAATCGGTTCCATTTTATTCTCTGGAAGAAGGGAAAGTAGAAAAAACTCTTTGGATTAGAACTAAGTGCGGAGGGGATAGCGGCATTCGTTTGCGATTGCAAACGTGCGGACAGGGATGTCCGCGCTCCGGCGGCGCGAAAAACCGCTATTTTAAGCGTAATCCTGAAACCAACTTTGTCGCTGTTGAGTATTAAAGGGTAGAATCTTAAATCAGTCACAAAAACTACTGACAAGTTGTAGCGAAATATTCTGCGATACGGACAAAGGTTTGTATTGCCTGAATATCGCAATAGAAATAAATGGGGGAACCAAAGTTTTAGATTCGATGATCATGAAAAAAGTTATAAGTTTGCTAAGTGTATTTGGATTGGTAATGGTGTTTGGAAGCGCCAGTGTTTTTGCTTTTCAGGACAAAAAGCCTGTAAAACCAAAAGCGGGCGCGACGAAGGCAAAGGCAAAGCCGACGCCGCCGAAGAAAAAAGACAAACCAAAATTCAAAAAGTATGAAGATGTGATCACAAAAAAAGCGGTCACAAAGAAGGGCGTTTTCACAACGCATGAGGTCGAAGGCAAGCTTTATTATGAATTTGACCCGAAGGATTTTGGAAAAGAATTTTTATGGCTGGTTCAAATTGCGAAGGTTGAAGCCGGAAAAGGCCTTGGGGGTCTCGAAGCAAAACGCCACGTGGTTCGTTTTGAGCGTCTTCAGGACAACATCCTTTTGAGGAAGGCCTCGTATCGGTTCCGTGCCGACGAAGGTTCGACCGAAGAAATATCGGTCAAAGCATCGAGTCTTGAGGCGATCATCGCGTCGCTCAAAATTGTCACGTTCGGACCTAAAAAGACCCCGGTTGTTGAAATGACCAGCGTTTTCAAAGGGGACATTGATGACTTTAGTCCAAAAACGAGCCTGAATGCGGCGGCGATTGACCGAACAAAAGTGTTTATTACGTCCGTAAAGACGTTTCCGAAAAATATCGAAACGCGTGTCCTCGCGACGTACCGTGCAAGGCCGCCAAGGAATTTACCGCCGCAATTGCGCGGCAGAACGAGCCCCGGAACGGTTACCGCAGAGTTACATCATTCGATGGTCGCTCTGCCGGATAAGCCAATGCGCCCGCGTTATAACGACAGACGGGTAGGATTTTTCAGCGGCTCGTATCTTGATTTTAGCTCGAGGCGAAACATCGCCGAAAGGGTTCGCCCAATCAGGCGTTGGCGTCTGGAGAAAAAGAATCCGGGTGCAGCGGTGAGTGAGCCGGTGAAACCGATCATCTGGTACGTCGGCCGCGGGGTTCCAAAAAAATATCAGCAGGCGACGATCGACGGTATCAATATGTGGCAGTCCGCATTTGAGCAGGCCGGGTTTAAAAACGCGATCATTGGGAAATTGGCCCCAACAAAGAAAGAAGATCCGAATTGGGACGCAGAGGACGCCCGCTACGCCACCATTCGTTGGCTCGCTTCTGAAACGCGAAACGCATTTGGACCGCACGTTCAGGACCCGCGCTCGGGCGAGATCCTCGAAGCCGACGTACGTATGTTTCATAACGTCGTTGCCCTACTCGAAGACTGGTATTTCATCCAGGCCGGTGCGAGTGATCCGCGTGCGTCCAAACTCCCGTTGAGCGATAAGGTGATGGCTGAATTGGTCAGATATGTTGTGGCGCATGAGGTCGGACACTCGATCGGCCTCCAGCACAATATGCTTGGAAATAATGCCTATCCGGTCGAAAGTTACCGAAATCAGCAATTCGTCGAGCAATTTGGAATGTCTTCTTCGATAATGGATTACGCGCGTTTTAACTACATTGCCCAGCCGGGCGATAATGTCGCGTATATTCCTGCGCGAGTAGGGCCATATGATCGTTTTGCGATCGAATGGGGATATAAGGAATTTGACAACTCAAAACCGGTTGAAGCAGACCGCGCACCTTTAAATTCGATCGCGGAGCGGCAGTTAACCGATCCGCGTCTGCGTTTTGGCTCGGCAGGAAGGGGCGATCCACGCGCACAAACCGAGGACATTGGTGACGATGCGATCAAGGCCACGACCTACGGAATGCAGAACCTCGAACGCATTGCCGGCAACCTGGTTAACGCAACGGCGGAAAATGGAAAGGATTTCTCACGTCTTAGTTCGGCCTACGGCACGCTTGTAAATCAAATGACACGCGAGCTTGGCCACGTGACAGGCTATTTGGGCGGGGTTGAACAAGACAATCTGGTTTCGGGGATCTCCCGTTCGGATGCATTCCGTCCGACGCCGGTTCCGAAGCAGAGAGAGGCATTGGCCTTCATAATGAAGAACGCCTTCAATGTTCAGCCGTTTCTAACCCGGCGGGATATCGCTCAAAGAATCGGGATGAGCACAGTTGTCAGCCGCGTTAGCGGATCGCAGCGGTCGATCATGCGCAGAGTGTTAAGCAGCGCAGTCGTTAGACGTATCGGAGACATGGAAGCGGGCGGATATCCGGTTTATCCGGCGTATGATATTTTTTCTGCGACGACTAAAGGTATCTTCAGCGAAGCGTATTTAAAGAATGAATCGCCCGATGTTTTCCGCAGAAATCTGCAGCGTGCCACGGTCGATCACCTGATCGCAGGTCTGAAGCCGCCCCGTTTGCCTACGGGAATTCCTCCGCAGTTCATTGCTCAATTCAGGGCGCAATCGTCGATCGACTACCGCTCGCTGTGCAGAAGCATGCTGGTAATGCTTCAGAGCGATCTTCGTAAAGCCGCTGGGAGATCGAAAGACAATATGGCTCGGATCCATTATGCCGATCTGGCGGACTCGATCGGTCTTGCGTTGAGCGGGAAGTGATCAGGTTGGCAAAAATTGATGATTACGGGAGCATAGGCTCCCGTTTTTCTTGTTTCTGAAGGCGTCCATAGCCCGACTGTAAAGGAGGTCTTCAACCCCACGATCTTTGTGTTCGAAGCGCATTTATAACTTGCCACTAGCTTCAGCTAGTGGAATTGACAATACAAAAGTGCTCTGGCTTTAGCCGAACAATCTTCGGGGCAACTCCAAACAGGTTTGTGCTAAAGCAATTAGGAAGTTGCCTTTTTTGTGAGTTCGGCTAAAGCCGTGTTTTATTGGTATATTCTTGCTCCACGAGTTAAAACTCGTGGCAAGTTAAAAGGCGGCAAGTTAGAAGGCGGCAAGTTAGAAGGTGGCAAGCTAAAATGCGGCAAGTTCGAAAAATTGTACGAAGCCTGATTGTGAAGGCTGATACTCCCCTTCATCCCGAAATATACAAATCTCAGAACCAATCCTGGAGCCCTTCCCAACGGTCGGGCTACTGACACCTATCGGTTGACCCCTTCAACATCCGCCAATGGTATTCAGGTTTTGGTGCACATATCTTGGGACTAGCTTGTAACTTGCCACTAGCTTCAGCTTGTGGAATTGACATTACAAAAGTGCTCTGGCTTTAGCCGAACAATCTTCGGGTCAACTCCAAACATTTTGTGCTAAAGCAATTAGGAAGTTGCCCTTTTTGTGAGTTCGGCTAAAGCCGTGTTTTATTGGTATATTCTTGTTCCACGAGTTAAAACTCGTGGCAAGTTAAAAGGCGGCAAGTTAAAAGGCGGGAAGTTAAAGCGCGACAAGTTATAAGGGGGCAAGTTAGAGAAGATGTAAGTTGCCTGATTGTGAAAGCGCGAACTCCTCATCATCCCAAAATCTACACATCTCGAAAACCATTCCTGGAGGCCTTCCCAACGGTCGGGCTACTGACACCTATCGGTTGACCCCTCAACATCCGTCAATTGTATTCAGGTTTTCGTATTCATAACTTGCCACTAGCTTCAGCTAGTGGAATTGGCAATACAAAAGTGCTCTGGCTTTAGCCGAACAAACTTCGGATCAACTCCAAACATTTTTGTGCAAAAGCAATTAGGAAGTTGCCCTTTTTGTGAGTTCGGCTAAAGCCGTGTTTTATTGGTATATTCTTGATCCACGAGTTAAAACTCGTGGCAAGTTAAAACCCGGCAAGTTAAAAGGCGGGAAGTTAAAAGCGGCAAGTTCGAAAAATTGTACCTAGCCCGACTGCGAAGGAGGGCTGTTGTATATCATTTTAAATATTCAACACTTTGGAAAGCTTGATCTTCTAGTCCTTCCTAACGGGTGGGCTACTGACACGTGGTCAATTTTTTTACCAGAGTTTCAGCGCTATTTGGCGTTGCTAGCTTGTCGATGTTCAGCCTCATTCCGCTGATTCTCCCTTTATCTTCAACCAACTGGTCGATCTTATAGGCCAAGGTAGGCAGGGTGTTGCATTTGATCGCACAGCCTTTTTCAAGAAAATGATCGGAATTGAGTTCTCCCTGTTAGGGGATTGGACTTACGATGACGAGTATCAAGACCGTTGCGAGCGCTTCTGATGCGGACATAAGCTCGTTATTACAGAAGGAAGGATGGCAACGTATCGTTGACGGGGTGGCTGTTCCCGTTACAAATTTAAGAATTGTCCAATTGTGAAAAGTGGATCTCATATTGACAGTCACCTGCCTCTCGAATACAGTCAACGCCTTAACATCAACCAGTTTGATTATTTGTCGTGACTGCCGCAGAGCGTTTTTCTCAAAAGAGCGTTGCCGTAAGCCGATTTGCCCGATATGGAGAGAATAGAAATATGAACCACCGACCTTTGGCGCGCACGTCGGATCTTGTTTTACAGGATTCGGACTCAGATACGCTTATTTATGATCTGAAAAATAACAAAGCAGCTTGCCTAAACGAAACCGCTGCCATCATTTGGAAACTCTGCGATGGAAATCGCACGGTTTATGAGATCTCGGTTGAAGCTGGAAAGCTGATGAAATCTTTAGTCAATGAAGATTTTGTACTGCTCGCACTCGACCAGCTAAATAATGACGGGTTGCTTGCGGAAGATTTTGAGCAAAACGAAAAATTCGCCGGTTTATCCAGAAGGGAAATTATAAAAGAAATTGGAATCGGCGCGATGGTTGCGCTACCGCTTGTTTCATCGATAGTTGCGCCGGACGCTATCGCTGCTCAAAGCAGCAC
>JABDJV010000202.1 GCA_013003295.1 Pyrinomonadaceae bacterium
CGCTTTCCACCCGCAAACGCGGGCTCGCCCAAGTTGGAACGGGACTATCCGTTCGCTCGTCAATACACCTGAATAGAAAAAAGAAGCGTTGCTCGCAAGGCGAAGAAGCATTTCTTGGGCGAAAACAGCACGTTGGAGTTGGAGCGACCAGTTGAATTCACTCTACCCATAGCCAGCTCGTTTTAATTCGAAAGACACCGAATTATCCGGCGAGAATTTGAACGAAAATCGCCGGGTCGACATTTCCGCCGCTAACCACGACGCAAACCTTCTTGCCGCCAAAGCTATCGTGGTTTTCGAGCATCGCTGCGAGGCTCAGAGCGCCGGTCGGCTCAACCTTGAGGTTTGCAAGTTGAAAGTACAAACACAATGCTTGCTTTATATTAGCCTCTGATACTTCAACTATTGCTTGAACACCCTCTCTTATAATTTCCCAATTATAATTACCAACGGAAACAGTTCTGGCGCCATCTGCGATCGTCTGAGGCTCCTGTTCGTTTCGAACTATCTTCCCGAGCCTTAGTGACCTCGCGGCATCGTTTGCAATTAACGGTTCTGCGCCAATCAGTTTCGCCCGGTCATCCTTTCCGCAAAGGGCCTTCGAAATCCCGGAGATCAAACCCGCGCCGCCAACCGGAACAACAACGAAATCGAAATCCTCTTTATAATCGGCGATCTCATCACCAAGCGTTGAATTTCCATCGATCACGAGCGGGTCATCATATGCGCTGGCCTGATATGCGTCCGGAAATTCCTCCATCAGCTGGGCGACGCGTTCCTCACGGCCGATACTATTAACATCGATCAGATCGGCGACGGCACCATAATTGCTTACTGCGTCCACCTTAACTTTGGCCGATGTTTCGGGCATTACAACGTGGCATTTCTTGCCGAGAAGCTTGGCGGAATATGCCAGTGCCTGTCCGAAATTCCCGGAGGACGCGGCAATCAGATGTTCGTTCTCTACGTTGAGCGCTACATTGTAGGCAGCGCGAAACTTAAAACTCCCCGTATGCTGAAAAGTTTCGGTCGCAATCGTTAAATCGATGCCCAAATAGCCGGAAAGCTTTTCGGATCGGATAAATGTCGTCGGTCGAATCGCTTCAAGGAGAGTTTGCATTTGAATAGAATCTAACAGACACGATACACTCGTCAAATTCGATGGGTTTAGGTTTCGATAAAAAACTTCCGGACGCGTTTGTTAAAAACGTAATCGATCTTTGCGGACAAGAAGGCTTAGATTGGATTGAATCGCTACCGCGAATTGTTAGTGAGCTTGAAGACCTTTGGGGGATATCTATCGAGAGTCATTTTCAGAATCTGTCCTACAATTATGTTGCGGAAGGTAATAGTGTTGATCGCAACAAACGCGTCCTCAAGATCGCATTGCCTCTGAGAAATCCTGAGATATTCGATGAGGCAAAGGCGCTGAAAGCATTCGAAGGCTGCGGCGCTGTAAGAATCTATGAAAAAGACTTTGATCGTCGCGCCATTTTGATTGAGCATTTGTTGCCGGGTACGAATCTTAAGGAGCTTTTTTCGACAAATAAAGACCGAGCGATTGATATTTCAATTAAAGTTCTTAAAAGAATTCAAAGGGTTCGGTTTCGTTCAGTGGAGCTTCCGGATCTGACAGACTGGTTTGCAGCATTTGATCGCGCGAAAGAGACGGATTTTCCACGTCACTATTTGCGCAGGGCGGCTGAGCTACTTTCGAGGCTGGAAAGCGCAGCAAGTAAACGGTCTTTGCTTCACGGAGATTTTCATCACGAAAACATTCTGTTAGCGGACGATAATGAATTCAAGATCATTGATCCAAAAGGGGTGATTGGGAATCTCGGATATGAAATAAGCGTATTTCTAAATAATCATTTAGAATGGATTGAACATAAAAAAGATATTGATGGCGCGGTTGAGAAATTTTCACGAGCATTTGAAATTTCGCCGCAAAAACTTAAACATTGGGCATACGTACAAAGGGTTTTATCGGTTTGTTGGGGTATTGAGGATAGCAGCGGTGATTGGAATAAACACCTGAAGCAAGCCAACATTTGGATAGCTTAAATATTATGAAAAAAGCAC
>JABDJV010000214.1 GCA_013003295.1 Pyrinomonadaceae bacterium
GGTTACGACTCCTCCTTCGCCAACATCTTTCCTCGGGACCTCAAATTGCGGTTTAATTAAACAGATGATCCTCCCGTCATTCTTCATTAATCGGCGCACGGCCGGAAGAATCTTTTTCAACGAAATAAAGGATACGTCGACAACGATCAGATCCGCCTTTTTCTCAAAGTCCTCTGGCCGCAAATGCCGCGCATTTATCTGCTCCCGAACATCGACCCTATCGTCTCTGCGCAGAGTCCAATCCAGTTGATTTGTACCAACGTCGATCGCATAAACCTTCTTTGCGCCGCTCTGAAGTAAACAATCTGTAAACCCCCCGGTAGACGACCCGATATCGATGCATACATATTCGGTTGGACGTATATGAAATACTTCGAGAGCCTTTTCCAGCTTGAGGCCGCCCCGCCCGACATATTTCGTCTTATTTTCCTCACCCTTGATTCGCAGATTAACAGGTTCGCTAAAGCTCTCCGAGGGTTTCTCAACACGCCGGTCATCAACCAGAACAACGCCTGACATCACCAACGCCGCTGCCTTTTTTTCGGTGTCTGCCAAGCCACGCGTAATTAGCAATTTGTCGATACGAATCTTGCTCATTGGTGTCAACTAGAGTTTTATAACCTGACCCGTAACGGCGATATTAAAACCGCTCCTTTTAACCTGCTTGATTTTTGCCTTGTCGCCCTGAATGAGTGGGTTTGAGTGATTGAAATGGATGAATCGTACCTTTTTTTTGTGTTCAGGTGGCACGTCGCTGAGCAGTGACATTGTTTCTGACACAAACGGATGCGGCACCTCGCTCATTGGCCGGGATATCTCGCCGTCACCGAAAAAAGTCGCATCAACAAAGACATAATCATTTGCTCTTATCACATCAACCAGGCGGCGATCCCATTTTTCCCATTTATCGATATCCGGTATAAAGATCAGACTCTTAGCCGCCGACTGTATTTGGAAGCCTACGGTTTCTGAAAATTCATCCCGATGTGGAACGAGGATCGGAGTAACCTTCAGACCGGCTGCGATCGGTTGAGCCCGATTAGCAGAAAGTGGCTCAATCGAAATGTTTTTGAGGTTAACGAGCTGAGACCAGGGTGCATTCTTCCTTAGCATTTCGCTCATCCGAGGCATCGCGTAAACCGATACACCTTTTGAACCCATCGATTCCCTGCCCAAATATATCAGCCCTGTATAGTGGCCGATATGGGCATGCGTTAAAAAGATCCCGTCAAGACGATTGGAAAAGTCCCTGGTTTTTTCCTTTAGCATCTGAAACTGGGCGGGCAGATCGGGCGTGGCGTCAAAAATCCATCGCTGGTTTGTATCAGGATTTACAAGTGCGAGCGACGAGACCATTTTACGGTAGCGCTGCTTTTCCCAGGCTCTTTTGCAGAATGCTGACATACAACCCATCTGCGGAGCACCGGCATCCTGGGCGGTCCCCAAAACCAATACGTATGGAGACCCGGCGGTCGCGATCAGACTTGAAAAAAGAAGAAATAAGGTCAGAGTAATTAATTTCATTGTTCGATACTTTCCGCTATGAACCCACTTAGCACGCCATCATCCACTTTAAAAGAAATCGTGATCGGACGGCAGCAAACTTCACAATCTTCAATGTATTCCTGGTTATCGGCTGATAAATCGAGAACCATCGAAATATTCTGCCAGCAGTATGGACAGATAAAAAAGTGTTCGATTTCCATTAAGGCCTTCTAATCAGGAGCACAGTTTATGTTTATTTGTTCTAGTGATATTCTCAAACTATAACGAGAATTTAGCAAAATGGAAACTTTATCGCCACTATCGAGGTTCGCAAAATATGCCCTGTTTACCTTGATATTCAATATCGTTGTCATCGTTTGGGGAGTCTTCCTTAGGGCTTCAAAATCAGGTGACGGATGCGGTCAATACTGGCTTACCTGCCATGGTGAAGTCATACCATCTGCCCCTGAATTCGCGACGGTGATCGAGTATTCGCATCGGGTGATGACCGCCCTTGATTTTTTTGTGGTGCTCATACTAGTCGTCTGGGCAGTCATTAAATTTGGAAAGGGAGATTCGGCTAAGCGATTCGCGATCCTCTCATTCGTTTTCATCATAACCGAGGCGCTGATCGGAGCCGGTCTTGTTTTAACCGGTAATACGGCCGGAGCTATAACCCCTTACCGACCCTAC
>JABDJV010000257.1 GCA_013003295.1 Pyrinomonadaceae bacterium
GTTCGATTTCCAGCCCGCGCTTCATTTCCGCGATTGCCTCATCGTGGCGCCCGAGCGGGCCAAGATATACTTGCCCAAACCGAAAATGAGCGGATGCATTATTCGGATCAAGCTCGATCGCCCGCCGGAACTCGCGTTCCGCTCCTGTCCAGTCCCATTCAAAAACCGCCCGGGTATTGGCGAGGGCCGCATGGGCTTCTGACAGCGTGGGATCGATCTCCCGGGCTCGTTCAGCCGCTGTTTTTGCCTTGGGAAAGGCCTCCTTAGGCGGTAAATAGGGATAGGCGGGCAGCTGATTATAGGCCTCGGCGATCCTGGCATAAGCAAGGGCAAAGTTAGCATCGAGACGAATGGCCTGCTGAAAATAATCGATACTTTTCAACATGTCATCCTTGGTTCGTTTTGCGAAATAGTATCGGCCCCGCATGTAGAGCTGATAAGCCTCGTTACTGTCAGTATATTTTTTTGTAATTCCCTTGGTATCGCTGCCGGCCAGTTTCAACCGCAGTTTTTGAGCGATCGTGGTGGCTATTTCCCTCTGCGTAGCCATCAGATCGGACATCTTGCGGTTATATTGTTCCGCCCAGATCAGTTTTTCGTTGCGCGCGTCGATCAGTTGCACACTGATCGACAAGTCATCGCCACGTTGAACAAGACGTCCCGACATTACGGCATCGACCTTGAGTTCCCTGGCTATCTTGCCAACATTCGTCTCCTCGCCCTTGTAACGCATCACAGAGCTCGTTGGGCTAACCTGTAAGCCCGGTAATTGAGAGAGCCGGTAGATCAGGGAATCAGCCAGCCCGTCCGAAAGATAATCGGTATCAGCATCTCCGCTACGGTTTTCGAACGGCATCACGGCAATGGAATCCACCTGGTCTTCGTTGGTTGTTGAGCTGTAATACCAGTAGCCGATTCCGGTTGCGGACAGAACGAGCATCACCGCGAAGCCCGCAAAAACCTTTCCTAAGATCGAACGCTTTATCGAAATACTCTCGTTCTTAGTTTGGTCATTGGTCTTCTGCGCTTCGGCGGCCGTCGTCGCCTGGAAAACCTTTGTTTCCAGCTCTACCCGGTCAGGCTGGACCGTTCGTTCAAGATTGTCCTGGAACTCAATTTCCCTTTTAAACGCTTTAAGGTCAGCCAAAAGGCCCTTTATGGTCTGATATCGTTCGTCCGGCTCCTTTCGGAGGCACTTGGAGACTAGTCTCACGAGTTCCGGGGGTTTATCTAAATTCGCGATTGGTTTTGGTTCGTCTTTCAGGATGGAGCCAATTATTTCCAACGGGCTTTCACCTTGAAAGGGAAGATCTCCCGATATCATTTGGTACAACAAGACCCCGAAACTGAAGATATCCGTCCTTGAATCGACTTCCTTTCCTTTTGCCTGCTCGGGTGACATGTAGTTTGCGGTCCCGATGATCATTCCCGGGGTCGTTTTGGGAGACACGGGGACCTGGGGACGCGGCGACGCGGCGATCAATGTATTGTCGTCTTCACCTGCAGCGGTTGGTTTTGCATCACCGCGTCTCCCCGTCACCGAATCGCCGAGTCCCCCCAAAAGCTTCGCGATACCAAAATCGAGGATTTTGACGATCCCGTCTTTGCGGATCATCACATTATCTGGTTTGATATCGCGGTGAACGATACCCGCGGAGTGTGCGGCGTCGAGAGCGGATGCGATCTGAGTCGCGATATTTAGAGCCTCGTCAAATCTCAGTTTATTCTTTAGACGCTCTGTGAGGGTCTCGCCTTCAATATATTCAAGTGCTATATATTGTGCGCCGTCCGCCTCATCGATCTCGTGGATCGTGATGATATTCGGGTGATTGAGTGCGGACGCGGCTTTAGCTTCCTGAACAAAGCGGTTTAGCTTGTCCGGATCCCGCCTGAATTCTTCGCTCAGGAACTTGATTGCGACTTTCCGGTCGAGCTTTGTATCCTCGGCAAGATAGACCTCACCCATTCCGCCCTTGCCGATTTCGGAAAGGATCTTGTAATGAGAAATGGTTTTGCCTTTTTCAAGTTTCAAATTTACTCAGGGAAACCGACTTTCTTCATCAATTCCTTAAATCGCGAACTGTTACGGATCTTGTCAAGAGCGGGATCAACATTTACATACAGAATGAAGACCGACCGTTGATTGACCAGTTTTTCAACGCCGTCAAGCGCCTTTGTTTCGTCTCCCAAAAGAGCATGAATCAATATCGCGTCATACAGCTGTCTAGTGTCTAGATCAGTGTTGTTTGAAATTAACCGGCTAGCATTTTGCCTATCACCTACGGTGGCAAAAATTACACCGTTTGATAATTTGAATGACTCCCCGCCTGATTCAACCGCTTTATTACCTTCGACGACAGCCTCCTGATTCTTGCCCTGACCCGCAAGAGATCTTGCGAGCTGCCTATTCGCAACCGCAAACGCCGGTTCGATTTCAAGGGTTTTTCTGTATATACGTTCGGCTTCAGAGTATTGTCTCGTAAAGAAAAACGATTGACCGTAAGCTACGTTTTTGATCAGAGACAATGGGTCAAGGTCTCTCGCTTTTTGTCCTGTTTGTTGAGCCTCTCCAAATCTCCCAAGTTGAAGAAGCAGTTCCCCATACCACTGGTGAGCAGTTGCGTAATTGGGATTTAGTTCTATTGCTTTCTTATATCGATTTTCGGCAGCTGAAAAATTCCAATCGTAAGTATGTTCAACATATGCGAGAGATGTTTGTGCCTCCGACAGATTTGGATCTATCTCGACCGCCTTTTTCGCCGCTTGCTTGGCTTTCGGAAGATATTCGTTGACCGAGTATGGTCCGTATTCAGGCAAAAGAGTATATGAGTCCGCAAGACCACTCCAAGCCAAGGCGTAATTCGGGTCTAGCTTGATCGCTTTTTGGAAGTATTCGATGCCTTTAAGGAACCCGTTTGCCGTTCTTTGATTCCAGTAAAATCTGCCTCTAAGGTAAGCCTGATAGGCGTCAGGGTTATTTGTGTAGTTTTTTTCGACCTTTTTCTGATCCTCGCCGCTCAGTCTGGAACTAATTTTTGCAGCGACCTGTTTGGCGATCTCACTTTGAACGGAAACAATCTCACGCATCTTTCGTTCAAACTGGTCACTCCATAAGACATCCTCCGATTCTGTGCTGACCAACTCCAAGCTCAATTTCAGATCGTCATTACGTTGAACAAATCGTCCCAACAAAACGGCCTGCACGTTCAACTGTTCACCGACCTGCTTGGGCGATACATTTTTGCCTTTATAAAAGAAGACTGTAGTTCGAGCTTTGACCGAAACGGTCGGAATATTCGACAGGCTACTAATTAAGGTCTCGGTCATGCCGTCCGCAAGGTATTCAATATCTTTATTCCCGCTTTCATTGACAAACGGCATCACGGCGATCGATTCAATTTGACTGGAATTATTCGGTAGGAAATACCAGTAGCCGACGCCAAGAACCGAAATCAACAGCAGCGTGAGAATTCCTATGACCGCCTTACCAAGACCAGATTTCTTTATGATTAAGCTGTCATTCATTCCCGCCGCGGTAGGAAGCTCCACATCGGCAACCGTTGTCGCCTTGAAGATGCGCGTGTTCTGCTCCTCGCGGTTTGGCTGGATCGTCTTGTCCAGCTTGTCCTGGAATGTGAGGTCTTCCTTGGCGTCGGTGAGATCGATCAGTACATCCTTGATGG
>JABDJV010000261.1 GCA_013003295.1 Pyrinomonadaceae bacterium
TCCGATAACAAACCACACTGCTATGCCAGCGAACTTGTGTCTTGACCACAGCAAGAACGCCGCAGCAATTGAGCCAACCGCCAAAAAGACTAGATCCGGAAGCCAAAAAGAAAGCAGAATTTCTTCACCCGAGCCCATCTGAAAAAACGCGCGCGATGCGGGAAAGAAAAACAGTACGCCCCACCAAAGGATTATTCCAATTCCCTGCACCAGAAAATAGATTGTCGCGGATCTGCGAACTTTCATAGTTTCTATTTGCTTACTTTTCTCTCGCGTTCTTTACCAGTTTGGCCGCAACGTCGTCCGTTAGCTGTATGTGCGGGTTGAGCTTGTAATCGGCTTTGAGCGAAAAGCCCATGCATTTCGCCGATGCATACTCGAATTTTGTTTGCCAGAATTCACGCGGAAAATTATTTTGAATAGAATAATCGTCAAGCAAACTTTCCAGATCCCGCCAACGGTGATCCTCCTCGTAAAAGAGCTCGATCTGGTAGATTCTGCCACGATAAAAACGTAGAAAGATAGCGCGAATGCCGGCGAGGTTTCCTTTTGCTCTCTTCTTGATGAAGTTTTTGAAAAAGCTGCTCTGACCGTCGCTTTTTGCTTTTACTTTTATCCTGTTTTGAAATGCACGGGTCGCTTCTTCGGCCGACATTCCGAGCCTTACATTATGGAGTTTGGGCGCTTCATTGAGATTTAATTTGCATTTTTCCTGCGCTGCCGCAATTGCGGTAAATAATGCGAGCGAAACAAAAAGAATTAAAATCCTCATAGCATTTTACGGGATTATACAATACGGCGCCCCGATCAATAATCGGGGAGGTTTACATTGATGCTGAATATATGCTGATGTATCTTTAGGCGTTGTGTATAAAAAAGTGACTCACGAAAATATTGAGTCTATCTCGAAGGATCTTGCGAGGATGGACAAAGATTTGGGGCACGTTTTCAGAACTTACGGTGCGCCGCCGCTTTGGGACCGCGAGCCTTCATACGCAACCCTCGTTCATATCATTCTTGAACAGCAGGTTTCGCTCGCTTCGGCTCTTTCAGCGTTTAATAAACTTAAAGACAAGGTCGGCAAAATAACCCCGGAAAAAGTTTTGAAATTGAGCGATGCCGAAATGAAAGCTTGTTATTTTTCTCGTCAGAAGATGGGATATGCGAGAGATTTGGCGAATGCGATTCAAAAGGATCGGATGGATTTGGAAGCGCTAAACGAGCTTTCGAACGAAGATGCCACAGCCGAACTCAAGAAAATAAAGGGAATCGGCGATTGGACAGCGCAAGTATATCTTTTAATGGTATTGCTTCGAGTGGATATAATGCCGAGGGGAGACCTTGCGCTCCACGCGGCTTACCAAAAGCTAATCGGGCTTGATAAACGTCCAAAATCTGATGAGTTTATTGAAACAGCAAAAAAGTGGGCACCATATCGTTCAGTAGCAGCAAGATTATTGTGGCATTTTTATTTGAGCAACAAATAAGAAGGCTTGGATATTGGAGGAAATCTATGACTCGAACGGCATCAAAGTTGATCACAATCTTTTCCGTGCTGTGTTTGACGGCGTCATGCGGGATTCCAGGTTTATTGGAGGATCGTGCGAATGCCGATCGGTGGGACAAAACAACTGCTAAGAAATTTGTAAACATTTCTGAGCTGCGAACAAAAAAAACCGACGGAATGGTTTATGAAACAGAAGGATATGTTGTTGATTCTTCTCCTCAATGCAATTGCCCCTTTTGGGAACCCTGCAAATGTGATCCGGCAAGTATAACGATCTCCGAATTGAATAACCCAAGGAAATCCAGAGACTTGACGGAAAAAGAAATCAGAATCGCGACAAACCCGGAAAGATTTAAGCAAAATCAAATTTATCGATTTAAAGTAAGAGTTTTAGACTCGGATTTGGGTCGCGACTCTATCGATAGCGTTGATCTAATTGCTTACCGCTTTGAAGAAACCGAGACAAAAAAAACACCGGAACCTACAACAACCCCGCCGTTGGTTACCGAGACAAACGCGTCTCGCTGGGAAAAAGCGACCGCAAAAGAATTTCTGACAATATCCGAATTAAAAAAGAAAAACCCGCGAGATGGAGTTTACGAAACGGAAGGATATATCGTGGATTCAGTTTCGAAATGTAATTGTCCGCCAGATCAAAAATGTAAATGTGACCCGGCTAGCATTACAATTTCAGAGGTGTTCGAAATTCCAAAATCGCGAGATCTGGGAGAAAAAGAAATCAGAATTCTTACAGACCCTAAAGGACTCAGCGGAGATCAAAAATATCGATTTAAGATTGAGATTCCAGAATCTTGTTCCGACGGCGAAAAGATTGATGAAGTTTTTCTTGTCGCCTACCGCGCACCGAAAAATAGCGGCTGACGTTTCCTTAGAGCAAAACTAAACTGGAGAAGTTTATGATTCGAATAACATCAAGTGTATTTCTTATTCTGGCAACATTAATGTCAGTCGCGTCTTGCAAAGTTGTAAATAATTCTGAAACCGGGACGAGTTCAACACCGCAAGCTGAATCGAGTTCCGTTAAGAAGAACGCGGCTCGCTGGGATGATACTACCGCAAATGAATTTCTGACAATTTCCGAACTAAAAAAGAAAAAACCGACAGATACGATTTACGAAACAGAAGGTTATGTCGTTGATTCGTACGAATGCGATTGCTCGCCGATCTCGGGCGCGTTTATGTTTTGCAAATGTCCGCCCGATTCCATCACGATCTCCGAACGAACCCAGCTTGCGCAATATGGGGAGCTGGGCAAGATGGAGATCCGCGTTCACACAAATCCGGACGGTTTCAGTCGGGGGCGAAAGTACAGGTTTAAGGTTCGTATTCTCGAATCGGACTATAACGAAAAGGTAGCCCAGCAAGTTGATCTCGTCGCATTTCAACCGGATGTAGATAGCCGTGTCGAGAAGATTGATGCGCTAAAATCGATACGAGATCTTAAAGACGGTAAAACGAAACCTGGCACTTACGAAATAGAAGGCGTGGTAACAAAAATTTATCGTTGTCCGCCATGTCCGCCGCTGTCACAATGTTCGCCTTGCAGACGGGGAAACAGCCTGGCGGTTGCTGATAAGAACGGAACTTCCGATGGCACCGAATTAAATGAGAATGAGATCTTAATAGCTACAGAAACGCCTGATTCGTTTGAAAAAGGTAAGAGATATAAGTTTACCGTTAGATTTTTGGATGAGAAATTGCCCAATGACCCGGATTTTTTTGCCATTAAATTGCAGAAATACGAAATGATCGAAAATTAGCGAGAATCCGTGTTGAAGATCGGCTTGCAAATCGAGAAACGCCTTTTGAGTCCATTGCTGGAAATCGATGGTCTTGCAAAGCTCGATAGCGAAGTATTTTTCAATTGTGAAAATGCTTTCACGTTAATTTTGTTTTAGTGGAGAAACGATAATGGTCACGTTGTTAAAAGCAATTTTGATATTTTCTTTTGCGAGTTTTATCCAATCGAGCTCTTGCAGATCAACCGAGTCGCTTCCAAAAAATAAGGGCGGTGATGCGAATTCCGTAACGCCGGACCGAGGAAACCGATTTACTGAAACAGATTTTGAGAAGTTTCTTACAATTAGCGAGTTAAATCGGGAAAAGCCGAAGAAAGGAGTTTTTGAAACGCGGGGGTTTGTCGCGAAAATCTACGTCTGTCCGGCGTGCCCGCCCGATGCTATTTGCAAGCCGTGTATGGCCGACAACATCGTCATCTCGGAAGAAAAGAAGAGCCTGGAAACTTACGACCTTTCTGAGAAAGAAATGATAATTTTCACCGCCGAAGCCAAAAATTTTGAAAAGGGCGGAGAATATCGATTCAAAGTAGAGATCACAACGCAAAAATCCACCTCGCAAGATTTGAATGATGCCCGTTTGATACGCGCCGATCTAATCAAATAGTAGATTCTCTTTGGAAAAATGCCACGAGTTTTAACTCATGGGGAATTTGAAATTACAATCCGGCATTTAGCCCAACCAGGAAGAAGGGAGTATCCGAAATGCTTTAGCAAAGTCACAAAATAACCAAGAACTGCAAACAATTGGGCTAAAGCCCGGAACTTGAATTCAAAAGCCCACTAGCTAAAGCTAGCGGCAAGTTATAAATCACAGAAAACCTAGGTTTCCGATTCGATCACGCGCCTTTTTACCGGCGATGAAAGAACGATCGCGGTCGTTGTGATCCCATATGGCGTTAATTTATCGATGATCGTTTGAAGGTGTTCGACCGAGGCGACCGCGACTTTCATAATAAAGGAATCACCGCCCGTGCCCCGGTGACATTCCATCACTTCTTTCGATTCCTTAACAACGTCGATAATGTGCGAATAATCGACACCGGTAATACTCATCCTTATAAATGCCGTCACCGGCAGACCTACTTTCGCAGTATCGATCTCAGCACGATAACCTGTGATTATTCCTGCATCTTCCATTTTTCTCACGCGTTCGATCACAGCGGGAGTGGTCAGCCCGATCCTTCGCCCCAATTCAGCAAAACTCATTCTCGCATTTTCCTGAAGCTCGACAAGTATCTTCCAGTCTAATTCGTCAATCATTGTATTATTTAAAGTAAAAATCAATTTATCCTTTATAAACTAAAGCAAACTGCGTCAAGAAACAAATCTTGCCCATTCAAAAACCCGCCGATATCAGCTAAAATAAGAGATATTCACGCTGATTAGAGAAGGAGATAAAAAACGATGCAAACCGACCCGGCTTCGCCGATAGAACCTGCTTTTGAAGTAAAAAGTTTTGAAGTAAAGCAAGAAGAGCTTCCCCCCTTTGAGGATATGCCTTTTGAGGACATTGAAGAACTTCCACTCGAGCATCCGGGAGCAAAAGACCCCGAATATAGAAAACGCAGAGATGAAATTGCCAGCCTCGCCAAGAAATTTCGTGAGACCGGTGAGATCACCGACATGGATTACACGGAAGAAGAGCAGGAAGTCTGGCGTTTTGTCGCCAGCGAGTTGGAAGAACTGCATCAGGAAAAGGCGTCTCCGTTTTATCTAAAAGCAAAGAAGAATTTGGGTATCAGCAATGACAGAATCCCGCAGCTAACCGAGATGAACAAGCGTCTTGGCGAAACAACGGGTTTTCGTCTTGCACCGATCGAAGGTTTGGTCGATACGCGTGCATTCCTGAGCTGGCTTTCGTGGCGAACGATGCTTTCAACGCAATACATACGACACCATTCGCGGCCGGGTTACACACCCGAGCCGGATATCGTTCACGAGGCGATCGGACACATCCCTATGTTTACAAACCCGGCGTTTGCAGATTTTTCGCAATTCATCGGACACGGCGCGAGGATGGCAAATGACGAGCAGCTTGAGGGTCTGGGCAGGATTTACTGGTACACGATCGAGTACGGACTGGTCGAGGCCGAAGGCGATATCAAAGCCTATGGTGCGGGTTTGCTTTCGTCGTTCAAGGAATTAAAACACGCATTTTCGGATGAGGTCGAGCGACGGCCGTTCGTTTTGGAAGAGGTAATCGAAAAAGAATATACCTATTCACACATGCAGCCCGTTTTATACATTGTGCCTTCCTATGATTTCCTGAAAGGGGAGATTCGGCGTTATATCGAGAGTTTTGGTAAATAAATAGCAGTTGGCAGTTAGGAATTAGCAGTTAGCAGTTAGCAGTTAGCAGTTAGCAGTTAGCAGTTAGGAATTAGCAGTTAGCAAACAAAAATCCAGTTTTGAGTCTTTTGTCAAAAGCATCGAAGATGCGAAATGAGGTAGCCAGTGGTGAGCGGGGAGCGAACCTCTGGAATTGAAAAATAAAACGATTCGAGCTCTGAAAGAGCGTAATAGATATGCCGTCGACCCACACGAATATGCATCTTCACATTGTGTTTTCGACGAAAAACCGGCTTCCCTTGATTGAGGATGATTGGCAACAAGAACTATTTGGTTATCTTGGCGGAATCGCAAGAAACCAAGGAGGCGTTTGCTTGGCGGTCGGTGGAATGAACGATCACGTTCATTTGCTAGTCGGGATAAAACCGACACATCGGCTCGATTATTTTATGCGGGAATTAAAGGCAAGTTCATCGGGTTGGATTCGTAAAAACGAAAACCCCAAATTTGGATGGCAAAAGGGCTATGGCGCGTTTGCGGTAAGCGCAACTAATTTGAAAAAGGTCGAAAGATATATCCTGAATCAGGAGACGCACCATAAGAATAAAAATTTCAAAGAAGAATATGTTTGGTTGTTACAAAACGGGAATATTGAATTCGATGAAAAATATTTGTGGTGATTATTACACTCCTTCAGTGCTTGGTTTACGTTTGACCATGACCAGCGGTTCACGCTTTCGCGTTCACCACTGGCTAACACATTGATGCTCCTCACGGAGCAACGGTACGACTTAGCTCCATTGGAGCAACGACAGGGGAATTTGAGCGAACATCGGAGATTTGCCGATGAGGTAGCCAGTGGTGAAGCCGAAGGCGGAACCTCTTGAATATGGCAACCAATTGACAAGCCCTGAAAGGCGAAATTCAATTTTTTATTGATTGGCTAGGTTACGCTCTTTCAGAGCTATTTTGATATCTTCACGATGTTTCCAGAGGTTCACGCGTGTCGCGTTCACCACTGGCTACCGCATTTGCGCTCCTTGCGGAGCGAATGATAATGAACGGATTGGAAGCAACGAAACACTATAAAATAGTAAATTTCTTAACAACTTTTTTTTATTTGAGGCAATTATATGACAGAGCAGAATCCATTGGGATTAAAGAAAATACATCACGTCGAGTTTTATGTCGGCAATGCCAAGCAGGCTGAGTTTTATTATCGAAACGCATTTGGTTTTTCTAGGGCCGCATATTCGGGCCTCGAGACCGGGAACCGTGAAACGACTTCCTATGTGATGCGGCAGAATCGTGTGAACCTGGTTTTTACTACGCCGCTGAATAAAGATCACGCGGCGGCGGAACACATAAGAGTTCACGGCGACGGCGTAAAAGACATTGCGTTTCAGGTCGAGGATGCGGATCATGCTTTTAATGAGGCGGTCAAACGTGGCGCGGAAGCGGCGATCGAGCCCTACGATTGGAAGGATGAAAATGGCAGCGTGAGACGTGCGGCGGTGAAAACTTACGGAGACACAATCCATTCATTTATCTCCTATGGCGGAAACCCGCACGTTAGTAAGGGCGTAAACGGTAACGGCGCAACCACCCCGTCAGACGAAGCGTCTGCCACCCCTCCTTTGAAAGGAGGGGAGTTTAAATCCAACAGCGACGGTCATAATTATTCCGGACCCTTTCTGCCGACGTTTACCGAGCAAATCGTCGCGGGCGAAGAAGTCGGAATTGTGCTGGTCGATCATATCGTCGGAAATGTCGAGCTCGGCAAAATGAACTATTGGTGCGATTATTATCGCGATGTGATGGGGTTTGAACGCTACATAACCTTTGACGACAAAGATATTTCAACCGAATACTCGGCGTTGATGTCGATCGTAATGTCTGACGGCGGACACAACATCAAGTTTCCAATTAATGAACCCGCCGAAGGCAAGGGCGGGAAATCGCAGATCCAGGAATACATCGACTATTACAAATCGGCCGGAGTCCAGCATATCGCCTTGCTCTGCAAGGATGTACGGCACACGGTTGCGAAGCTCGCAGAAAACGGTGTCGAATTTCTGACAATTCCGGATACCTATTACGACAACCTGCTTGATCGGGTAGGCGATATTGATGAGGATATTGAAAGTTTGAAAGAGCTCGGGATCCTTGTTGATAGCGATGACGAGGGATATTTACTTCAGATCTTTACAAAGCCCGTCGAAGATCGACCGACCGTATTTTATGAAATTCTGCAGCGAAAGGGTTGCAAGGGTTTCGGTAAAGGAAACTTTAAGGCACTGTTTGTTTCGATTGAGGAAGAACAGAGGCGCAGGGGAAACCTATAAGGGGTTGGCCACGAACTCGACACGAAAAGGCACGAACAAGATTTGGGAAATTTTGTGGTTGCGAAATTTATGAACAGATTCATACCTCACCATTATGAACGAAAAGATCATTTACAAAGACCTTTCCTATAAAATTGTGGGTTTGGCAATTCAGGTACGGAAAGAATTGGGATTCGGTTTTCTCGAACGAGTTTATGAAAATGCATTGATGGTTTTGCTCAGGGAAAACGAAATACTAGCTGAGCAACAAGTTCCTATCGAGGTAAAGTTTCACGGGAAGATTGTTGGTAATTATTTCGCGGATATTTTGGTAGAGAATAAAATTATACTTGAGCTAAAGGCTCAGGATAAAATCGTTTCCGCCCACAAAGCCCAAACTTTAAATTACCTAAAGGCTACCGGGATCAAACTTGCTATAATAATTAACTTTGGAAAGGAAAAAATGCAACATGAAAGGCTGGTAATGTAGCGATTTTCGTGCTTTTTCGTGTTTGTTAGTGGCTGAAAATTCTTTTATGACAAACTTCGAATATCAAACAGGTTTCGGCAATGAATTCGCAACTGAAGCGGTAAAAGGTGCACTACCAGAAGGAAAGAATTCGCCGCAAAAAGCGCCCCTTGGTCTTTATGCGGAGCAATTCTCAGGCACTGCATTTACTGCTCCACGCGCTTATAATAAACGTACATGGACATACCGGATCCGTCCCTCAGTTCTCCACAACCCGTTTAAGCAGATCGAAAACAATAACTGGAAGAGCAGCTTTGATGAGATCGTGACCACGCCAAATCAACTCCGCTGGGATGCGATCTCGATTCCGGACGAGCCGACCGATTTCATTGACGGAATAATATCAATCGCGGGAACTGGTGACCCCTATTCCCAAACCGGCCTTGGCGTTCATATCTACCGCGCCAATAAACACATGACCGACCGGTATTTCTATAATGCGGATGGCGAAATGCTCTTGGTTCCGGAAACCGGAAGGATCGGAATTCTTACCGAACTCGGCGCGCTTCAAGTCGGTCCTGGATCGATCGCGGTTTTGCCGAGGGGGCTAAAATTTCAAGTAGCGCTTGGCGACGAAGAGGTGCGTGGTTACATCTGTGAGAATTACGGTTCGCAGTTCAGACTTCCCGACCTTGGTCCGATCGGAGCTAACGGCCTGGCAAACCCAAGGGATTTTGAGACGCCGGTTGCATGGTATGAAGACAAGGAAGGAGACTTCGAGCTGATCGCAAAATTCGGCGGAAATTTTTGGACTGCGGAAATTGGTCATTCGCCGCTTGACGTCGTTGGCTGGCACGGTAACTA
>JABDJV010000267.1 GCA_013003295.1 Pyrinomonadaceae bacterium
ACATCAACGTCTGCCCTTTCAATTGCATTTTGTGCAGCACGAATCGCAAACTGGGAGGTATACTCATCATCAGCTGCCTTTCGTCTTTGTTTTATTCCTGTGCGGGTGGTGATCCATTCGTCAGTCGTGTCGACGATCTTCTCCAGATCGGCATTCGTTAACACGCCCTCGGGATAATCGTGACCCGTGCTGATGATTCCTGCGTTCATAAGATGAGTTTACAGAATTGCAAGAGTTGACGAAGTTTTCTGAGTTTGGCGAGTTTCCCGAGTTATTCAAAAACTCATTAAACCCGGCAAACTTCCAGCCAACTATCAGTCAACTCGTTTAGACTTCTTCTTTTACGTCGAGGATCTTTCGACCCTTATACATTCCGGTTTTCGGATCGATACGGTGGGGCTGCAACGGCTCCCCGGTATCTTTGTCAAGATAGTACTGCGGTGTCTTCAGAGCGTCGTGTGATCGACGTTTTCTGGTCCGCGACTTGGAATGTCTTCGTTTTGGATTTGGCATAATAACTCCTAATAAACTGTTGGGGGCGGCTTAAAGCCTTCCTAACCACAATTTTTCTATTTCTTTATTTTAATATCGCTTAGCGCGGACCAACGTGAGTCCCCCGGGCCCTCATCACATTTGCAGTCTTTTTTATTAAGATTCGTTCCGCACTTTTGACACAAACCTTTGCAATCTTCTTTGCAAACGATCGGCTTGTTCAATTCAATCGAGATCTGCTCGCCGGCGATCTCACTTAAATCCATTTTGTCACTGTCAATTATCGAAACGTCCAGATTCTCAACGGCCAGGTCGGTTTCGCGCTCCTCAGTGAAATCTTCGGCCCCGATGTATGCATTTTCAAAAGAAAAATCCAAGTCCAACGGAATCGGTTCCAAACACCGCCCACAGGAAACCCGGAGTTTCGCGGCAATATCCCCCTCGATCACGGACCAATACTTCTTGCTCTTTAGAACCCCTTCAAACTTGACCGGCTTGAGCACCTCAACGTATTCAATATCGAGACCCAGTTTTTCCGGCTCGATCTCGAGATCAAATTCAATTTGTGGGCTATCAAGTTTTGTTAACTCAACAATCATTTTGACAAAATAAATTCAGTTTCAAACAGCGTAAATACAAAGGAGTTATTATACTCCCTGCGATTTGACTGTCAAACCGAATCGACCTTCAAAATGATCACTTAATTTCGAACGATTTTAAAGAACGAGTCTTCAATTCCGCCGAAATTTTCTGCCAGATGGGCGTCGATTTGTTGTTTTTATAAAACTCGCTGAGCGAATGCCCGCTCGAACTGACATTTTCAAGGTAAAAAAGTATTAACTCGTGCTTTTTATCAGCCCCGGCAACCGTTATAAAACGTGACATCATCAGCTCGTCCTCAAGCAGGTATCCTTTTGTTTTTAAAAAGTCTTCGGTCAATACCCCTTCACCTTTCGGATTTGCCTGGCGGGCCTCGGAATTACTATACGCATACGGGTTTTGCCTAAACTTAAACTTACCGAAAACTAACGCATTCTTAAAACTGTATCGAAAGTAGTCGTCAATATGCGGCAGAAACCCTTCAAATTGAGCAATGAACATCCGTTTCACCTTTTTTTTATCAGCATTTATAAATACTAAGCGTTCTCCGGCCGCGACGTCACGAATCTTAAAATCGAATCTTCCGGCGTATTTAAACTCCTCCGACACCCTTACCTTTATCCTTGGCAACGAATCAGAAACGATCGTGTTGTCCTTAACAAAGCGTTCTCCTGCCAGAGCAGGATATGAGAAAAGAACTGCGATCAGAACAAACAATATCGAAACTCTACTATTTAGCATTGGTTTACCTCATATATCTATTTGCTTTCCGAGCCGATCGCCTCATCGATATTTGCAAATCCACGTCTATTGAGAAACTTATATAATCCGCGATTCAAATCGCTTGCAAATGAAATTCCGTGGTACACAAAGCCTGTGTAAGCCTGAATCAAACAAGCGCCGGCGGCGATTTTGTCAAAAGCATCTTCTGCCGTAAAAACACCGCCGACGCCAATAATCGGACAGTTACCCTTTGAATATTTATAGATTTGTCGGATAACCTCATTTGACATTAAGGTTAAGGGCCTGCCGCTTAACCCGCCGTCGCCGATCTTTTCAAGTTCCCCCGCCCCGGTCGTCAAACCGCTTCGGTCGATCGTCGTATTCGTCGCAATTATTCCCGAAAGTTTGAGACGAATAACGGTATCGACGATCTCTTCGATCTCACTTTCACTCAGATCCGGGGCGATCTTTACAAGCAGAGGCTTCCCAGTAGCGCTGGCGTCCCTTTCGAGTAAGCCTCCCGCTCCCTCAGCTTCTTGTCCAAGCTCGATATTCCTTTTTTGCAACGCACCCAAAAGACTCTCCAAACTCTCTGCTTGCTGGAGCTGCCGCAGATTTGGAGTATTTGGTGATGAAACATTCACCGCAATGTAATCCGCTACTTTGAATGCCAGGTCAAAGCTTTTTAGATAGTTTTCAACTGCCTCTTCATTTGGAACATCTTTATTCTTTCCGATATTTACGCCCAATACACAGCTCCGCTCGATCTTTCTCAAGCGCTCGATCACCCGTGGCGTTCCGTGATTGTTAAATCCGAGCCGATTTATTAAGGCGCCATCTTCGGGAAGTCTGAAGAGACGCGGCTTTTTATTTCCCTGCTGGGGTTTATAGGTGACGGTTCCGACTTCGACAAACCCAAACCCGAGCGACGCCAATTGGTTTACGACGATCCCGTTTTTATCAAAGCCCGCCGCGATTCCGACCGGATTGGAAAATTTCAACCCAAACCGCTCGATTCCCGCGAATTCGTCGCTGCAAAAGTGCTTTCGCGCATATTTCTGCGCGATCCCTGAAGCAAGCCCGATCCTCAGAGAATTTATTCCAAGATCGTGCACGGATTCGGTTGGAAACTTAAAAAGAAGGGGACGTAAAAGATTTTTGTAAAGTTTGGACATTTGTGAAAATTGCGGAAGATAAATCATATACGATTTCGACAAAAACTTTGAACCAGGTTCTTTGAATTTTGGCCCTTCCTTTGCTACGATTTGCCAACACTTATGACGGAAGAAATCAACTTTGTCGAAAAGGCGATAATTATGGACAGCGCGAAGATAAACCGCGCAATGTCACGGCTTGCATCGGAGATAGTCGAAGGAAACCAGGGAGCTGAAGATCTCTATTTGGTCGGAATTCGTCGACGCGGTGTACCTTTGGCTGAAACCCTTGTAGAAAAGATAGGAGAGCTGGAAGGTGAAAGGCCCCTGTATGGGATAATTGATATAACGCTCTATCGCGACGACCTTTCAACGGTTGGTGCGAACCCGATTGTAAATCGGACGGAACTCGAACACGATATTGAAGACAAGAATATTGTTTTGGTCGACGACGTCCTGTATACCGGAAGAACGATTCGTGCCGCGATGGACCAACTTATGGATTTCGGACGGCCAAATAAAGTACAGCTTGCCGTGTTGGTCGACCGTGGCCGCGAACACCGGGAGCTTCCGATCCAGGCGGATTTTATCGGAAAGATGGTTCCAACATCGAAAAGCGAAATAATAAAGGTGATGCTCAAGGAATTCGACGACAAAGAAGCCGTCGGTATTTACGAGCTTGACGACGATTGATTTTTTAATGCAAGGCAAATGCCTTGCTTTTTTTGGCTCAATGCAGCGCCGCGGTACCGGTGGCGTTGCAAATTTATGCAGAAACCCGCACGAAGTAAGGGTGTTATACGCGCGATGGAAAAACCATTCAAACGAAAAGATCTATTGGGCATTCGAAACCTGTCAGCTGACGAAATCATTGGAATCCTGAATACTGCCGAAAACTTTCGCGAGATATCCGACCGCGAGATCAAAAAGGTGCCGACACTTCGGGGCAAAACGATCATCAATCTTTTTTTCGAGGCTTCGACGCGAACACGTACATCTTTTGAGCTTGCCGCAAAACGCCTTTCGGCTGATGCGGTAAACGTAAGTGTTTCAAGCTCAAGTGTTTCTAAGGGCGAGACTCTGATCGATACTGCGCTTACGCTTGATGCGATGTCGCCGGACTGCATCGTCGTCCGCCATTCAAGTGCCGGGGTTCCACACCAATTGGCCAAAATAAGCCGTGCAGCCGTCGTAAATGCGGGTGACGGAACAAATGAACATCCGACCCAGGCGCTGCTGGATGCGATGACCATTCGCGAGCGCAAGGAAAGTATAGAAGGGTTGAAGGTAGCGATCCTAGGAGATATTCTTCATTCGCGGGTTGCCCGCTCGAACATCCATCTGTTGACAAAGTTAGGAGCCACGGTGCGCGTATCGGGACCAAAGACCCTTGTCCCAAACGAATTTGAGCATTTGGTTGAAGAAGGGTTGATCGTTACTCCAAACATTGAGGAGGCGATCGCAGGAACCGACGTAGTGATGATCCTGCGGATTCAAAAAGAGCGCCAGGATTCCGCGTTTTTTCCTACATTGAGCGAGTATGCGGTGCATTACGGATTAACTCAAGAGCGTCTGGATCTTGCAAAAAAAGATGCGATCGTCTTGCATCCCGGTCCTATGATCCGAGGGATCGAGATCGCATCAGAAGTGGCTGACAGCTCACGTTCTCAAATTCTTGATCAGGTAAAATACGGGGTTGCCGTTAGGATGGCAGTTTTGTACCTGGCAACTGGTGGTAAGGCTTCGGAATAAGGAATCCGCCAAAGACATTTCGAATCGGCCAAAGCCTTAGGAATGAGAACCTTATTGCTCGAACGTTTCCGTTTTTTCCCAACGGGTCATCCCAAACCGATCTTTCGAAGTATCTCCTGAAAGCGCGGCTCATTCCTAAAGCCGTCCAAAGCAGGCTCGGCTTTTAGGAATTGAAGCTGAACATCTCGAATTTCATAGGCTTTTTCAAGCTGCCTAAGTGTTCCTTCTTTGTCACCGAAAGCCGTATAAAGAATTGCCAGCTCGGTCGGTGAAACATATTCCTTGGTGTTATTTAACTGATCTAAGATCTCAAGCGCTTTTTCGCGATCACCCGCCAATGCATAATTCTGGCCAAGATAAATCAAAACCGTTGGCGAGGCACCCCCGTTGATCTTAACGGTTTCCTGCCAGGCGTCGATCGCCTTACTGTACCGTTTCTGGCCGGTATAGGTCATACCCAGCATGGCGTGTGTGAAGGCATTTTTAGGCTGCATGCTTATGGAATTTTGTAAGACCCGGATCGCCTCTTCGTATCGTCCGGACCAACATAAAATCTCGCCTTCTATACTTAGGAGTGTAGCCCTCAGCGGATCAAGTTTTTTTGCAAGACCGATTTCAACAAGTGCCTCATCAAATCGCTCAAACCGCAAAAAATAACCCGCGTAGAGGCTATGCGCCCTTGCCAAATTCGGATTTAGCTCGATCGCCCGGCGAAAGCTCGAATCGGCGCCGGCCCAATCGTATTCATTCGTTTTGATCCTAGCCAGAGCAAGATGAGCTTCAGCAAGATTCGGATCGATCGATAGCGCTTTTTCAGCGACCGCCCGGTCCTTGCCCTTTTCAGTTTGCGGATCAACGACACCGTTCTCGATCAGAGCACTGAAAACCAGGGCTTTTTCTGCGTACGCCAGGGCAAAATCCGGGTCAAGCTCCAACGCCCGGTTGAAATATTCAAGCGATTGCTTCATTTCTTCGATCGAATTTTTTCGCCGGTGATAGAGCCCATTTAAATAAAGCTGGTGCGCCTTCGGATTATTCGTCAGGTGTTTGCTTATCCTTTGCTGCTGCTTTGTCGACAGTTTCAAACGCAATTTTTGCGAGACGGTTTGAGCGAGTTCGCGCTGAACGATGTGAATATCCGTGAGCCTACGATCATACGATTCGCCCCAAATTCGGGTCTTGTCAGTAACATTGATCAATTCAATACTTACCATTAGATCGTCCCCATTTCTGTTAACCCTTCCGGTCAATATCGCCTGTACTTTAAGCGCGTCGCCAATTTCGTCCAGATCAATTCCCCTGCCCTTGTATTTGAAAGTCGAACCGCGCGAAATTACTTTAAGCTGAGGCAGTTGGGAAAGACTGTCGATAAGCAGGTCGCTAACACCGTCGGAAATATAATCAAGATTCGCGTCTCCGCTTTCGTTAACGAGTGGAAGGACAGCTATCGATTCGAACGACCGCCCGGTGTCGGCAAAATAGAAATATCCGAATACTATAAATGAGGCCAGAACGACCGACAACACTCCTACCCATAGAGTTTTGTTTTTTTTGATTTCACTAAGCACGAATTCGGCGCTCGAACTATTGCTTACGTGTAATTCTGAAAAACCATCGGTATCGATCCCGGGGCGGCCGGGAGATGAGATTCTGGACCTATTCTGCGACGTTACGTCACTCAGCATCGCCGATCGAACGCGAGCAGCACTTGTTTTAAAGCCGGTTTCGTTTCGAAACCTCATAAGTTCTTGCAGTAGTTCTTCCGCGGATTGAAATCGATCATCGGCATCCTTTTCGAGCGCTTTTGCTAGTATTCGCCTTAGCTCGTCTGGGGTCTCATCATCCAGCGCGACAGGTTTTTCTTCTAGGATCGCGCCAATCATTTCGCTCGAAGTTTCGCCCTGAAACGGTTTCTTACCTGAAACCATTTCGTAAACTACAACACCAAGACTCCATATATCAGTTCGCGCGTCGACTGAGTCCACGCGGGCTTGTTCCGGCGACATATAGGCTGCCGTACCCATTACCAAACCCGGAGCCGTCAGTTGCGGATTTGTCACACTTGGCTCCGTGTTCGTTGCCGGCTGCTCAGCCAACACGGGCGCCTTTTGATCCGAAGTTTTTTCAGTGCTTAATTTCCGGACCCCGGCGAGCTTGGCCAGACCAAAATCGAGAACCTTCACCAAATGGTCGTCCCGAAGCATAATGTTTTCCGGCTTTATATCGCGGTGATAAATTCCAGCGGAATGTGCTGCGTTAAGCGCCGTCGCCACTTGAACCGCAATATTAATCGATTCATCAAATGTGAGCGATCCCTCTTTCATCGACTGCCGAAGTGTTTTCCCTTCGATATATTCGGTAGCGATAAATGGGGTGTTTTTCGTATTGCCGATCTCATAAACGGTAATGATATTCGGATGGTTTAGCGATGAAGCCGTTTTTGCCTCCCTTAAAAACCTACGGACCTGATGAGGATCGCGGGAAAAGTCCGGCTTGATAAACTTTATTGCGACTTGCCGCTCAAGTTGGGTATCGGCCGCCAGATATACCTCGCCCATACCTCCTGATCCGATTCGCGAGAGGATTTCATAGTGGGCGATTCTCGTTCCAACGATTTCCGGTTGTTTTTCTGGAGAGAATATTTCCGCCGCGACATCAATTGGCGGTTTGTCGATCAAGCTCGAATTAACGTCCGCGAATGAAAGAAGAGATTCCACTTCCCGACGAATCTCGATATCGCTCCCGCAAACCTCACGTAAAAAAGCGGGACGCTCTTTCACGGAAACGTCCAAAGCAGCGTGATAATACTCTTCAATTTTTGCTAATCTTTCAGCTTTCATTAATAGATAAGGAGGTAATATGGCAAAGGCAGCCTTTAATGAAATCTCTTATGAATTGCCACTAGCTTCAGCTAGTGGGCCCTAATTGTGCAAAGTAAAAGGCTTTAGCCAAACTCTTCTAAAAATTTTCATTCGGATTCGCTTTAGCCCAAAAATGGTTCGGCTAAAGCCAAGAAAAGCGGAGAATTTCCAACCCACTAGCTAAAGCTAGTGGCAATTGAAAGAACTTTGAATCGATCACTGGAGCGCCCCATTCTTCTGGTTTTTGTGAATCTTTGCCTTTTTATTTTCTCGCAGCTCTCTGTGTCCTCTGTGGCTAACTATTTCTGACCCGACAATTCCCTCAGAAGCCAGGAACGGGCAAACTGCCAATCTCTGATGATCGTCTTGGTCGAAACACCGAGCACTTCCGCAATCTCTTCATTGGTCAGACCGCCAAAGTATTTTAGTTCAACAACGCGCCCTTTTCGTTCATCGACAGCGGCAAGTGCGTTTAATGCTTCGTCGAGTTCGACGAGGCCCGTCGCTCGTTCGTTTGAGACGATCATCGCTTCGTCAAAGTCGACCCGAACGGCGTTTCCACCGCGTTTTTCATAGTTGCGGCTGCGGACATAATCGACCAGAATGTGCCGCATAGCTTGCGACGCCACTCCGAAAAAATGCGCCCGGTTTTTCCAGTTCTGCTCTCCCGATCCTGCCAGCTTTGCATAAGCTTCGTGGATCAAAGCCGTCGGCTGCAAGGTGTGTCCTACCCTTTGGCTCCGCATATACTGCTTCGCCATCTTCCGCAATTCCTCATAAACGAGCGGCATCAACTGTTCCAAAGCGAGTTCATCGCCATGGCTCCATTCGTTCAGTAATTGAGTAATCTCATTTGGCGCATCGAGCGACATCGTCATACATTCTGAGGGGTTAATCGGATTGAGCTGATTATAACCGAATTTCCTTATATTTGTAAGCACCCTCTCTTCCTGCTTTGGATTCGGTCAAAACCCCGTCATCTAAATAGTTTCCTAATCGCCAGAGAATCGCTCCACGATCGGGAATGTCTGTTTTTGCAAGTAAATCTCGTTTATATAAGTAGAACTACAAATTAGATTGTTTGCCCGGACCCAAATCGGAATCCGGCGCTTGGAGGAAAAGACCATGAATAAAAGAAAAATACTGCCGATGACTTTTGCGATGCTGCTTCTTTTTACTTTTGCCGCATTTGGCCCCGAGGTGAATGCACAGGATTATGTTATTTTTGCCGATAACGATAATCTCGAGTGCCTTGAGGTTGAAAACGACAAACAGATAAACGGCACGAGGATTAAAGTGACGGATTGTCGTGACCACCATGTTCAAACCTTTAAGATCGCGAACAGCGCTGGATTCGGCGCCGGTTCGACTCGGATAAACCTAAAGACAAGCCGCGGTAAATGCCTCGAGATTCAAGGCGGCGGGAGCTCAAACGGCGAAGAGGTCGCACAATGGTCGTGCGATGGTTCCCCGCAGCAAGACCTGCGATTAGCAAGTGGATTTCGACCCGGGAGTACTTCCTTCATTTCCGGACGAATACTTTTCACTCATTCGAGCAAGTGTTTTGACTCCAGCAACCGTCCCTTTGTCGAACAACAATCATGCAATGGCTCAGCAAACCAGGTTTTCCGAATAATGCGCAAAACGCAAAATACAATAAACCTGATGGAGCAGGCTCAATGGAAACGTACCCAGGCCAGCAATACTGTGGCTGCATATAACCAGTATATTTCCCGATTTCCAACCAGCAGCCTTGTACCCGCGGCAAGAAACCAAATAAGCGTACTTCAGCGTCTTATCAATCCGGCACCGGCACCAATTCCACCGTCGTCTCCAGGCGGCACGACCGTAGAACAATCATTTTGGAACTTGATCAAAAGCAGTAACGACATAAACGATTTCAAGGCATATAAATCGAATTTTCCAAAAGGCGCTCATCTGGCGCTCGCGAATTTGAGGATTGCTCAGTTAAGCCGCACGCCCGCAATTAATCCGAGCCCCGCTCCCGGCACAAATCCTCCGCCCACGACGACGCCGGTTGACCCAAAACTCGAGCAGGAGTTCTGGGATCTGGTAAAAGACAGTAAAAACGTAGCCGACTTTCAAAGCTATTTAAAAAGCTTTCCGACGGGCGCTCACGTTGCCCATGCAAGGCTCCAGATAAGCCGTCTTGGCGGCACGAGTGGTGGCGGCGGAATCGGCAGCGGGCCGACACCTCCCGGAACGTCCATAACCCCCGGAACAATAAGTGACGCGCAGTTTTTAAATGGCTGGGCCGCAAAGCTCCAAACGCGAATGCCTATTTCTATAAAAGATATTCAATTGACCAACGCGCTTGTCCTGCCGGGCGCGAAATCTCTCGAGATCAGCGGTTGGACACCAAGCTTTTCTGTTTCTAACAGCAGCCGGATTGCACAAGCGAATGGTCTAAAACCTTTTCTATTGGGCCAATACTGTACATCGGGGGCGACCCAAAGAAATATCTCGCTCGTTAGCCGTACCTTCGACAACTCCAGATCAAGCAGCCATGCTTACCGAATAACGCCAAGCGACTGCCCGGGCGGCGGCACAGGTGTTTTGACGCCGGGCGGAGGAGGAACAATACCGAGCGGACCTACAGTCACGCCACCATCAAATACCACCGCTGTCGAACAACAATTCTGGGATGCGGTTAAGACCAGCCGGCGTGCCGAAGATTATCAGGCATATATAGACAATTTTCCAAAGGGGAAATATGTACCACTCGCAAAATTGGGGATAATTCGAAATGGCGGAAATCTGAAAACCACAGGAACCGGAACGCCAAAGCCCAAACCGCCGACAACTACCAGTTCGAGTATTGAGGACACATTTTGGAACGCGGTAAAAGGCAGTAAGGATGAGAAGGACTTTGAGCGGTATCTGAAGAGCTTTCCGAAGGGCAAATATGTTCCGCTGGCCAACCTACGGATAGCGCAATTAACTGCGGGGAAACCGAAACCGCCAAAGAAACCGACCGTTCGAAGCGATGCGCAGATTCTTGCAACGGCGCAGCCGGGTAATCTAAGCGAACTTGCCCGATTGCGAAAATTCTTTGTCATCAGCAATGATTTTGCCGTCAAGCGCAACATTACCAACGAAATTCGGAAGGTTCTGCCTCAGCTGACGGTTGCAGCGACTGAAAGAGATGCAGAATTCTTTATCTCCTACAAGGCGATCGATCAAACGACGAACGCAGAAGTGGCGAATGACGCTTCTAACCCGAATCTGAAAGGAGATATGTGGGTGTTTACGGTCGTTCCCGGAACAAATCCGGCAAGGATCCGGCTGCACCGGCGAATAATAAAGAACCGTGGATTCGGCGTTTTTAGCCGGACACCGGATATAAATTCCGCGAGAGACCTCGCCAAGGAGTTGGCAAGAGTTATCCGCTAATGGAAAAAACGCCCGTTGATCAATCGGCGGGCGTTTTTGAGTCGGAGAAACCGACGCCATATTCGTTGCCCACGCCGCAAGGTGTGGGAATGATGTAATTGAGTCGGTTAGCCATTGAAAATGGCGGCATAATGTCGCGGTCTTCGGCCGCTAATACTTATTAGAATCCTCTTCCCACGGTTAGCACTGTAGGCTACCAATATGTTGCCGTCTTCGACGGCTGGACCGGAAAAAGTATCAATCTAAGGAAAAGGTTATGAAAAGACTAAGTTCACTATCGCTCTCGTTTTCTCTTGCAATTCTATTTGCAGTTGCCATTCTTTCCCCAGTAGCTGCGCAGAAAACCGTTGAAGATCAATACTGGGAATTGGTCAAAGACAGTAAGAAGGTTGTGGAACTCCAAAGTTATCTTAAAGAATATCCGAATGGAAAATATTCGGCCATTGCGAAACTCAAGGTGAGACAGCTATCGGGGAAACCAGCCAACCCGTCATACACGTCAAAGTCTGGAAATCAGACGAATAAAGAATTCATACAAAGCTGGGCTTCAGAACTACGCACTAAATTACCGCTCGCCTTGGGCAAGGTGCAAATAAAGAGCGTACAGATTCCAACTTCTTCAGCTGATTCCCTTTATTTGCGCGGTTGGGCGCCCAATCTGGGACCGAGACGGCAAGCACAAATAAGACTTGAGGCCAAAGCAATTAAGCCTCTTTTGCTTAGCGATTACTGTAGATCCGGAGCGGCTGATAGAAAAATACGGTTATATGTTGGCATCAGAGATAATACCGATAAGGGCGGCTTTGGATACTGGATCAAGTCGATCGATTGTATAGCTAACGCGCCTGTGCGACGTCCATCTTCTGGCGTGAATTCAACGACTTCGTTTATAAAATATGTCTCTCCAATGCCGAATATGACCAATATGCAATTTTTGCAAAGTTGGGCTGCTCAAATGAAGCCCCAGCTACCTCTTAATTTTGGAGATACGGAGATCTATCGAATATCGGCGCCTTCAAAAAATGAAAATTATTTTTACATCACAGCATGGACACCAAGATCAACTCCGCCGGTTGATACAAGAAGCCAATCACGTGCACTAAAAGAAAAGCTCGTGTCCGATTATTGCGGTTCCGAGGCAGCACGCAGAAAAATAACTTTGGCTATTTGGGTAAGCGACAATAATAAGAGAAAGAGCTTTGGTCATATGCTGCGACCTGGCGATTGTTCTACCAACGTTCCTAGCGTTTATTCCCCAACCCCAACGAAAACGGATGCTGAGTTTTTAAACGATTGGGCGGCCGAGGTGAGAGTGGGGCTGCCGGAATATGTTGCCGGTTTCCAGCTTAAAACCGCCTGGTCGAGGTGCGCTTCCGGTTGTAAAGAAACCGACAGCGTAAATTATTTATTGTTGAAGTTTGATACAGAAGGTGAACAGCAGTATGCGAATATCGCTGATCTCGAAAAAGACCTTAAACCGACCCTGCTCGAAGAATACTGCAAGTCCGATGCGGTCCGCAGGAAAATCCTGCTGGGTGTCTTTTTTGACAACCGCGCTCAGAATCGAAAAGTAAATTTCTGGGTTGAGCCTACGGATTGCCCTGCAAATTGACGGAGGTTAACATGATTCCGAAAGCTATCCGAAGTAGCGCCACCGTCACGGTGGCTGTCGCGGCGGCATCTTGCCGTCGCTTCTGACGCCAAGTTTTAAGATCACTACGCAAATCTGAGCGCGGGACGCACTACTAAAGGGATCGATTTCGATGAATGGGAAGGTTTTGGCACGAAGGTCGTTAAGTAAGACCCTGTAGAGTTAAACCAACGTGACATGGGATAAAATTACGCTATCAGAGTAAGACCGGGAAGCTAGATTAGTTTTTTTGGTTTTGCCTTATTAAAGGAAATGCTGTTGATTTATCACTTGCCCCTACCTTCAGCTAGGGGGATCTGATTGAAGAATAAAAACGGCTTTAGCCTAAACGATTCATTTGACTAAAGCCAAGAAAGGAGGAGGAGAGAATCTAGTCCACTAGTTCAAGCTAGTGGCAAGTTATAAGAAGGGTTTTCTTGCAGCATTACTTTTTGGTTCACTGCCTGAATTATCGCACTGGAATCCATTCTGGAATGCCGATAGTTGAGGCGGAAAAGATATTGGGTAAGATGATCGGAGGAAAAATAATAGTAAATGATCATCCATTCGGACATTACCAATAGAAAATCATAGCTTTACACAAATTTATTCAAACGGAGAACATTCAACGATGAAAACGATTAAAACTATTGCTTCAATCAGCTTGATAGCGGTTCTATTCCTCTGTGCAAATCCTGGGAATGCTTATGCGCAAAAACAGCTGTCGATTGACTTCCCCGAAATCGATGGTTGGGAACAAGGTGAAATTACGACCTACCCGAAAGCGGAGCTTGGCTACAGCGTCCAATATAAATCTCGAACGGGCGGAAACGTCACCATTTACGTTTATAACGGGGGAAGAAAACTAATCGCCGATGGAATAGAGGACAAAAATGTTAAAAACGAAATAAAGCAGGCCGGAGAAGATATCAAGTCATACGGCGAACAGGGCTATTATGACAACGTAAAACTAGTAAAAAGTGAATCTTTAGTATTGGGCGGTGATGATGGAACAACCAAGTCTTTATATTCGCTATTTTCGTTCAAGATTCGAGGAACCGAAGTAGATTCTGAGATTTATCTCTTTGGTTATAAGAATAACTTCATCAAGATCAGAGCAACCCGACGAAAAGGAGAAGTCGGGGAAACTAATCAAGCAATGGTTAATTTGCTGACCGAAATCGGAAGGGTTTTTGCCCATTAATTTTCCGGATTGATCTAAGACCAAATGCGCCCGATGTCCAGCACGGATTCGTCAACACCTACAGAAGGCAGGACGGGACGTGATTCTCGGGAATGCTCTGCTCCGCTGAATTACAAACTTCTATGAGAACAACCAAGCTATCGAAATCCGTACTTCAAACGTCCTCTTATTCACTTCTGCTGCTAATGGTCATTTTCGGGTCCGCGGCCCCGACATATGGATACGAGGAAGACACCCACTTCTTGATGACCTATGTCATTTGCAGATCGGTGGGTATGACAGACGAAGAAGCCTTGATCGTCGCTGCGGTCGATCAGGGAATGGACGATTCGAAGAGGGTAAATGCCCATGATAATGGCAAGCCGCAGGTCGAAGAAGAATGGCGTTGGCACGCGCTCGACAAAGACGGAAAGATGGGCGCAAAAGGAGTTATCGCCCGCAGGGATATGTATTTCAAGGAAGCAATTGAAGAATCCGATCCCCACAATCGGTTGATTCGTCTCGGGATATTTTTCCACTACCAGCAAGACACATGGGCTCACCGCCACCACGAAAAAGAGAACCACCTTTCCCGCGACAATTTCACGACCTTCAATACGCCGACCGGGCACGGCCCCTGGGGCAGCAAGCCGGATCGTCCTCCGCTTGATCCCGTCGCAGCCCTGATGTGTCTTGAGGATGGAATAGTTTTCGCGACAGAATTTGTTAATAAGGCGCTTAAGCGCGAACCGACCGCTTTTCTCAGCGATTACAAACCTGCGGGAGGCCAGATCGACAAAAAATGGAAGGACAAGAGAAAAGGAAAATACTTCAATCAAATTGATCTGTCATCAACGAATACCGGATCTGCCCGACACTATTTAACTAGACTCATAGCCGGACAGATCAACGCGTATACTCGCAGCCGAGATTTCAATCCATTTTACGTACCTAGAAAGACGCCCGATCTTGTGGATTTTGAATCCGTACGATCGAATCTTCAGAGCGTTTGCGATACTTACCAGTCATCTATCGGATCAATCGTGGTTCCGTCAAAAGAACAAAAGCTGGCACAGGGATTTACAAATACGACAACTCAGGGGCTCTTGAATCTCGCTCCGGATAAAACTTACAAAATTGACAGAGCTCAGTAGTTAAAAGAATCCGCATAATCTTAAGGAGAATCATCTCAAGCGTAGATTGCAGAAACCCGGCAATGATGCCAGGCTTCTGCTTTCTTTCTTCGCTCCTCCGACTACAAAAATCTCAGCCTTGATTTGCATCCTCCGGTCACAAACCCGCTCCAGGGTCCTCCGGCATCACCCGGATCAGTAGAAAGACACCAACCGCGGCCGTCGTCGACGCCAAGATGTTGTATTTGCCTACCATCTAGAAACAGCCGCCATTCGTCGATAAAAAAGCCATCATTGCCGTTTGTGCTGAATTCGATATAGCGAACTCTACGATTTGTACGAATCGAAAAAGCAGCTTCGCTGCCGGAACAGTTTCGTATTCCGGATTTCGACACTCGTCTGATCACATTCCGGCCCGCATCCAAAAAGGCAACTGTTATCCGGTTTGTTGTATCGGTAAACCGAATCTTGCTGTGATAACAATCTACCGTTACCCGATAAACCTGATTACCGGTCGTGGGAGGAGTCGGAACTGATGTGATCGGAAACCTTATTCTGGTGCGGCATCTTCCGGATACAAACGGGCGCCAGAGTCCACCTGCGTCATTCGGATCGGTCGAAAGACACCAGCCACGTGCATTGTTTGTACCCCCACGTTTGATCTGCCTCCCATTCAAATAAAGGCGCCAATCGTCTATATAGAATGCATCGTTGCCGTTCGTATTAAATTCAACATACCTAACGGTTCTATTTGTGTTTATCGAAAACGCGGCCCCGCTGCTCTGGCAATTTCGAAT
>JABDJV010000277.1 GCA_013003295.1 Pyrinomonadaceae bacterium
CACTAGGCTTTTTTATTTTTAACTCTTACATAGGATTTATGGGCTTTTCTACAACTGCAATTCACGCCGGCAACGAACCCGACTCAGCAACGGGAGCGGTCAGCGTACCAATTTACCAAACTTCGACCTATGCACAGGAAGGACTTGGTAAACACAAAGGATTTGAATATGCACGAACCCAGAATCCAACGCGGCTTGCACTGGAACAAAATATCGCTGCGCTTGAAGGGGCCAAATTTGGATTTGCATTTGCATCGGGGATGGCGGCGACTGACGCGTGCTTGAAGCTTGTAGAAGCAGGCGACCACGTGATCTTGGGCGATAATACTTACGGCGGAACGTTTCGTTTGTTTGATAAGATCCTGTCTAAATACGGCGTCGAATTCGATCTTGTTGACACGACCGATATCCATAAGGTTGAGGCCGCATTTAAGCCAAACACAAAAATGGTTTTCGTCGAAACGCCGACGAATCCGGTTATGAGCGTGACCGATCTAAGCGCTGTCGCCGAATTGGCCCATGCTCACGGCGCAAAGGTCGTTTGCGACAACACGTTTATGTCCCCCTTTCTGCAGCGTCCGATCGAGCAAGGAATCGATATTGTTGTTCATTCAACGACAAAATACCTCAACGGACACTCAGACAGTATCGGCGGATTTGTAGCGTTAAACGATGAAAAAGATGCCGAATGGATCGGATTTGTGCAAAACAGCATCGGAGCAATACTTTCGCCCTTTGACTCGTTTCTGGTTTTGCGCGGAACAAAGACCCTCGCGGTAAGGATGGAAAAGCACAACGACAACGGGCACGCCGTAGCGAATTTTTTGGCGGAGCACCCAAAAGTTCAAAAGGTTTACTATCCTGGTTTGGTCTCGCATCCACAGCACGAGATCGCCAAGCGCCAACAGGATGGATTTGGCGGAATGGTCTCATTTGAAACGGGTTCGATTGATAATGCAAAAAAAGTTTTAGAAAACGTCAAGATTCTTACGTTGGCTGAAAGTTTGGGCGGAGTAGAAAGCTTGATATCGCATCCTGCGTCAATGACGCACGCATCGGTTCCGCTAGAAAAGCGAAAAGAACTTGGAATCACTGACGGATTGGTAAGAGTTTCTGTCGGAATTGAAGATATTGAAGATATTATTTCAGATTTAGATCAGGCACTTAGTTAGTTTCGTAAGTCCGGAGAGTTTATTATCAATAAAAGCTCACCGTCCGGACCTTGTTAATTATGTTTAATGTTGAAGCACACGCGACTTCTCATGTTGGGCGTGTCCGCAAGGGCAATGAGGACAACTACCTCCTACTGGATATCGCTGAAGCCAAAGCACGAACCGGCTCTCAGGAAGCCGATAAATCAGTCGTTGAATCGTTTGAGTTTGAGATTGACGAAAACGGCATCGTACTGGCCGTGTCTGATGGAATGGGTGGGGCGCTTGCCGGAGAAGTTGCGAGTAAAATGGCGGTCGAAACTGTCAGTGAAGTCATCCTCGATCAGGATCCGGATCAAACTGTCTCTCCGGAAAGCTTCGGCGATTCATTGGTCGGCAAACTATACGACGCAACCGTTTACGCCAATCACAAGATCCACCAGCAAGGCCGCGAACCTGAGTACCAGGGAATGGGCGCCACCTTTACTGGAGTTGGCATAACTGATGAAGGTGTCGACATTGTCCAGGTCGGCGACAGCAGAACTTATTTAATTCGTAATGAAAGCATCTATCAGATCACCAAGGACCAATCGTTGGTTCAGCAACTCATAGATTCGCAGCAGATATCTCCCGAAGAGGCCGACACCCACGCACTAAAAAATGTCATCCTACAGGCACTTGGTGCGCAAAATGAAATTTTTCCGGTGGCTGCTCGCCTGGTTCCAAGACGCGGCGATCTCTTATTGATCTGCAGCGACGGACTTTCCAATAAAGTTGATGGAATCGAGCTTCAGAATATTATTTTTGACCATATCGACGATCTTGGGGCGGCCGCAGCTGAATTGATCAATGAGGCCAACGAGCGAGGCGGTGAAGACAACATAACCTTGATATTGGCCAGATTAACGGGAGATTCTTTAAAAGAAGCCGGAGAAGAAGATATTCAGCTTGATATGCTAAACCATGAGGGAATCCACGATACTGCCGAGCAAGATACCGCCGAGATTTTCTAGTATTGTTTCTTGATTTGGGAGATTCTAAACGCTGAGACTTTCCTGATTAATTGTCACGCCACCCGCGAAGTTCTTTTTTTGCCGGCCGAACATAGATAGACGAGCCCTCAACCCTGACAACCTCTACCTTTTCACCTTCTGTAAGCTCCAATTCTTCATCGATCGGAAACGCCTTCCAGGTAGATCCATAGACTTTGACCGAAGCCGCGTTCAGCGCCCCTTTGCTCGGCACCTTTACGGTTCCGATTCGCCCGGGCAGCGTGTCGATCCCCATTTTCACATCTTCATCGTCGAAACTGGTAAAGACATTATCGAAGATCGTTCGCGACATTATGGTTAAAACGGTCGAAATCGCCGCAAAGATCAAAAACTGACCTAAGACCCCAACTCCCAGGGACGCCGCGATCGCTGCCGCAATTGCCCCGATCCCAAACCACAAAAGCACGAATCCGAGGGTAAACACTTCCGCGGTTATGAAAAACACTCCCAAAACCGCCCACAAAATCCAAATATACTCTTCCATCGATTACTTAAAACTAGCTGCGAAAATTCTTAAGATAGTATCGCAAGTATTGGAGAATTTGTCATTTCGGGCGGCATATTGCACCACCCCTTCAGGCTTTGGACATCTAAAATAAAGCGTGCTAATCTCTTTCGGGTAGCTGCTGGGGTGGCGGAATTGGTAGACGCACAGGACTTAAAATCCTGTGTCCCTTGTGGACGTGCGGGTTCGACCCCCGCCCTCAGCACCATTGCTTATGGAGCGACTCCCTGGGCGGATTGGAAATCGGGAATTGACAATTTCCTAACCAACCGGCTCGGAGCTTCTTACTGCTTCGACCGAACACTCTGCTCTTTCTGCAATAGCCATTGCAGTACTCCCAATCAGGAACTTTTCAATCGCGCTGTATGAGTGCGCTCCGACGAATATCGAATCGGCCTGCCATTTTTTGGCGTGAGCGATCAGTATCTCTTTTGGATTTCCCTCTTGGACCTCCAGCGACACCTTGAAACCGGCGTTCTCGAGTTCGTGCGTAGAGGATTCGGCCATTTTTTCGATCCACTCTTTCTCTTTTTCGAAATCTTCCTTTACCCAACTATCAACCGGCGGGACAAACCTCCCGATCGTACTCGGCACAAATGAGTGAATCGCTGTAAATAGACAGACTTCGGCATTATCTCCCCAATTTCTCGAGGCAACTTCCTTAACCGCAAAATGTGAACCGACCGATCCGTCGAATCCGATCATAATTCTGAATGGCTGCGGATCAACGTCGATCTTGCCGCGGGCGATCCTCACCGAGCAATTTGCCTCGGTCAGAATTTTTTGGGAAATACTCCCTAAGAATATTCTTCCGACCGCATTTCTGCCCTGCGAACCAGCAACGATCAGATCGGGCTTGATCTTCTCCGCACGCGCGACAACTTCCCAGGCGGGTGAACCGTCTACTGCTTCGGCAGATACCTGCCACTTCGGAAATTTCGCCAGAATTCTCTCCTTCGCATGGCGGCTCAACGCCGCTGCCTCTTGCACCGCACCTTTCGCTATTTTTAGCCGTCGTTCTGACAACTCATTTATAAAGTCGGGATAATCTTCTGCGTGAAATCCGTCGCCGTTGGAAGATATCGGCGGGGGCATCCAGACTTCCGCGACCGATATCACTACGGCCTCAACATTTTCCTCCGGTAATCCTGCTTTTTGCAGGTCATCAATCGCTTTATCGGAAGACTCGGAACCATCGTACGAAATCAATAATTTCATAATTCTTCTCCATTGTTCTTGTTGCCCTTTCCAAAGCCGGGCACCTCAGGTTTTCTCAAACTACAAAATATGTTTGATCTATCTTAATTTTCAAGCAAGGAGTATGCCAGATACCAACCGTGCAGAATATTTGAGCTTTCCAATTCCTAAAGTCCTCAATTTCGAGAAATACCGCGAAAATATCCGCGATTTTCCGCTAATGATTCTTTTTTACCACCTATTTTTGGTGCTATACTAAATTTACGAAGGCAACATTTTAAGTATTGAGGAAGCACTATATATTCGCATGATTTGAGAGTCTAGTGAAATGACTAATCGTAAGGAAAAAAGCAAAGCTAATGTCTTGATCGTGGATGACAATGAGCAGATCGTCCGCACCCTTGATATGGCTCTAACCTCTTGGGCCTATGATACTTTGCAAGCGGGCACGATCGCTGAGGCCAAGTTGCAGATCAAAACCGAAGAACCGCAGATCGTTTTACTCGATATCGAATTGCCTGATGGCTCCGGGTTAGATCTTTTAAGTGAGATAAAGGAGCAAAACCCCGAAACGATCGTGGTAATGGTAACCGGAAACGTCGACGTAAACACCACGATCGCTGCTTTACGCGGAGGCGCACATGATTTCGTCAGTAAGCCGATCCACCTTGAAGAACTTCGCGTAACGCTTCGTAACTCGGTTGAGACCCGAACGCTCCGCCGCGAGGTAAAACAAATGCGCCGGCAGAGGGCGGAGCAGTTTAGTTTTGAGGAAATAATCGGTGAATCCCCGTCGATGGGCAAAGCAATTGAAACTGCAAAAAAAGTGGCGGCTTCAGAAGTTTCATCGGTGCTTCTGCAGGGCGAGACCGGAACCGGGAAAGATCTCTTCGCACGTGCTATCCATTTCGCATCAGAAAGGAGGAAAGCACCGTATTTGGCAATAAATTGTGCCGCTTTGCCGGCAAATTTGATCGAAAGCGAACTTTTTGGGTATGAAAAAGGTGCATTTACCGACGCGAAAAAGCGTAAAGAAGGGTTGTTTGAACAAGCCGACGGAGGAACACTTTTTCTTGACGAGATCGGGGAAATGGATATTGCTTTGCAGGCGAAGCTGCTGCGGGTTTTAGAAGAAGGTAAATTCAGGCGAATCGGCGGACTCAAGGAGATTCCGATCGACGTTCGTGTTATCGCCGCATCAAATCGCGACTTAAAGGAAGAAAGCACCCAGGGAAATTTTCGGCTGGATCTATATTACCGGCTCGCCGTAATTCAAATCGATATCCCGCCGCTTCGAGACCGAAGCAGCGATATTTTGCTGCTCGCAAAACACTATATCGATCTGACAAATCAGAAAAAGCGCGGCAATAGCAAGTTAGAAGGATTATCCAAACCGACCGAGAAAATATTCAAGAGCTATGAATGGCTGGGTAATGTTCGTGAGCTACGAAATGTGATTGAAAGAGCCTCGATCCTCGAAGACGGTAAATTGATCACTACGGAATATCTCCCAAAGGACCTGGTCAGTGGAAACGGGGCCGAACAAACCGTCTCAGACTTCAGATTGCCGCCAGATGGCGTTGCGCTCCAGGATGTTGAGCTCGAACTTGTCCGCCAGGCGGTTCAACGAACCGGAGGAAACCTGACCCAGGCTGCGAAACTTCTCGACATCTCCCGGGATCAAGTGCGTTATCGTCTTAAGCGTGACGGCGACGGAAAGAAGAAATCCATATCCGCAGCCCAGGATTAGATTTTAAAGTATTTAGTTATGACCGAGCCGAAACAATCAGGAAAATCCAGGAAGACAATTGCGGACGACGAAACTCCAACGGAGGAATTGAACTCATACGCACGGGAATTAGATGATATAAAGCGCGCACTTTCAGAATCGACCATACTTGCTTTCACGGATCAAAAAGGAAAGATCACCCATGTAAACGACAAGTTTTGCGAGATCTCAAAATACAGCCGTGAAGAACTCCTCGGTCAAGATCACAGAATCATAAATTCCGGCTATCATCCGAAAGAATTTTTTAGCGACTTATGGAGTACGATCGCCGGTGGAGATACGTGGCGGGGTGAGATACGTAACCGCGCGAAAGACGGCACCATATACTGGGTTTCTACAACCATCGTTCCATTTCTTAACGAAAAAAAGAAGCCTTTCAAATATGCTGCAGTCCGGCACGATATAACCGAACAGAAGCTCGTTGAGGAAAACCTTAGAAATAATGAAGTACTGCTGCGGGGCCAGCAAGAACTTCTTGAACAAACTCATGAGGCAATTTACAGTTGGAGACTCGACGATGGAATTATTTACTGGAATAAACATGCTGAGGAGTTATACGGATATACAGCCATAGAAGTGTTAGGAAAAGAGGTATACGAGGTCTTAAAAACGGAGTACCCTGATACCTTTGAGAGTTATTTTCAAAAGCTAAAGAGGGAAGGAATTTGGGAAGGGGAGATAGTACAAACCACAAAAAACGGTGAGAGAATTACAGTTGAAAGCCGCCAGGCGATCCGGGAATCGGAAGACGGCATATTGGTTGTTCTTGAAACAAGCCGCGATATCACCGAACAAAAGACTGCCGATGAGAGAATCCGCCAGCAGGCCTCTCTTCTTGAAAAGTCACGGGATGCGATCCTGGTATGCGATCTGAATCACAAGATCATATTTTGGAACAAGGGTGCGGAACGGATATACGGTTGGAAGGCCGAAAAAGTGCTTGGCGATGATGTTTGCGATACGGTTTGCAATGGAGATAAAGCATTTATCGAAGAGGCCTTAGTCAGATTGGAAAATAGAGATGAATTTCAAGAGGAAACATCAAACTTCACAAAAGAAGGAAAAGAGCTCACGGTCATAAGCCGTTGGACATTGGTTCGCAACGATCTCGGTCAACCCGATTATTTCCTCATTGTTAATACGGATGTCAGCGAACTGAAACGGGTCGAGCAGCAGCTTTTACGTGCGCAGCGATTGGAATCGATCGGGACGTTGGCGGGCGGCATAGCCCATGATCTTAACAACGTCTTGTCGCCAATAATGCTCGCTGTTGAAATGCTTCAGAGCGAATCTGACGTACCTGAGAGCAGTCAGCAATGGCTTTCGGTTATCCATGAAAATACCGAACGCGGCGCTGACCTGATCAAGCAGGTACTGACCTTTGCAAAGGGTTCGGGCGAAAATGCACGTGAACAAGTTCAAACCGCCTACCTTATAAAGGACCTGGTCAGTGTCTGGAAGAAGACTTTTCCGCCAAATATCCAAATCGAATATAATCTGGAACCCCAACTTCCGTTAATTTCCGCCGATTCGACTCAAATCAATCAGGTATTTATGAACCTGGTCGTAAACGCGAGAGATGCGCTCCTGGATTCAGGTGGGACGATCAAGATTGTTGCAAAAATAATCGAGATCGACGATAACTACGTCCGTATGAACCCAAATGCTTTGCCCGGGAGGTATATCTCGATAACATTTGAAGACAATGGAATCGGCATGACACCGGATGTGCTCGAACGTATATGGGATCCCTTTTTCACCACTAAAGAAATCGGGGAAGGTACCGGTTTAGGATTATCAACAACTCTTTCGATCGTAAAAGGATGCGGCGGATTTATAAGTGTTTATAGTGAGCCGAATGAAGGAACTCAATTCTGCGTTTATCTCCCCACAGTGGAGGCAGCCGACGAAGCAGCGACCAGAAAAGAAACTGCCGCTTATCCAAAGGGAAACGGCGAACTGATACTGATCATTGACGACGAAAAAAACATTCTTCGTGCAATCTCAGCAACGCTTGAAAAGTACGGGTATAAAACGGTTTCCGCGACCGATGGCACGGAGGCCCTTGGAATATACTCCCAGCATAAGTCGATCGATTTAGTAATTACGGACATGGCGATGCCGTATATGGATGGTGCCGCAACGATCAGGGCTTTGCGTAATATTAATCCCGGTCAGAAGATCATTGCGGCAAGTGGTTTGATCTCAGCCCATAGCGCGGGCAGCGAAGAATTGAATGTCGACGAGTTTATTGCCAAACCGTTTACAAGCGAAACGCTGCTTTCAACCGTTGCCGACGTGCTCGCAAGCGACGAGCTGATCTTCGATCAAGAATAGACTGAGTTCAGGGCGCCTCTTTTCGATTTGGCGATCCCATTTCTTGCAACATAACCGCTACTAAAGTGTCGCGAAATCTCAAAACTCGAGACAATAAACGTATTGCGCAAAAATTTCCCCGAAATTCATGCGGGATTTCTCGCGGCTTTGAAACACCATGCGCCCCACCCTTTAACTCTAAACCCCTGAAAGTGTTCTATTTAGAAAGCGAGGGCCATTTGGCACATAGTTTGCCGCGTGCAATTTTGTATTCATGTCTCGAAATGTTGTTGTAATATATCTCAAAAAGTTAACCCGGGGCCAAAGAAGGCCAAATCGCTTTGGCGGCCTCAAATGAATTTTTGTAATGGACAATACGGTATTGGAAGAAAAACGAACGATCGAACACCAGTGGAGCACCAGTCCACCTTATGAAGCTTCCCTTGACCGGATAACGGATTCGAAGCTGATCAGCGGTTGCGATCTGCGCCTTCTTGTCGACGCCAGTGAAAATTATCCGGCGTGGCTTGAAGCCATTGAAAGCGCCGAGGACAGGATCTATTTTGAGAGTTATATCATCCACGACGATGAACAAGGCAAGAAATTTGCCGATGCACTTATTAAAAAAGCAGGTGAAGGTGTTTCGGTCAAATTGATCTACGATTGGCTGGGCGGATTTGGAAAAACATCCAGAAGATACTGGCGCCGGCTCCGAAATGGAGGAGTAGAGGTACGCTGCTATAACCCTCCAAAGCTAACAGATCCATTCAGCATCCTTAGCCGGGACCACCGCAAGATAATGACCGTCGATGGAAAGATAGCATTCGTCAGCGGTTTGTGCGTCGGACAGGATTGGGTCGGTAACCCGGCGAAAGATATGCCGGCGTGGCGGGATACTGGCGTGCAAGTAAAGGGCGCTGCCGTTGTTGACGTTGAACGGGCGTTTGCGAACATCTGGCAGGAAATTGGTGAGCCGCTCGACATCTCGAAACTGCCAAAATACGAGGATTACGACGAAGAAGGAGACGTAAGCCTACGGATCGTTGACAGCGTACCCTCGAGCTCGAATATATACCGCGTTGACCAGTTTCTGGCTGCTCAAGTTCAGCAAACTATGTGGCTTGCAGATGCATATTTTATCGGGATACCATCCTACCTCCAATCAATTAAGGATGTCGCCGAGGACGGGGTTGACGTACGCATACTCCTCCCGCGCAGTACGGATATCGCCATCGTCCGCGACACGACCCGCACCACCTATCGAGATCTGCTCGAAGCCGGGGTACGAATATTCGAATGGAACGGTTCAATGATGCACGCCAAGACGGCAGTATTTGACGGCAAGTATTCACGGGTGGGTTCAACAAATTTAAATGTCGCCAGCTGGTTCGGGAATTATGAACTCGACGTGTTTGTCGAAGACGAGATGTTTGGCAGAAAAATGCAGGAAATGTATTCCCGTGATTTGGAAAACTCAACCGAGATAGTCTTGGCTGACACCGAAAGAAAGAGATTTCACATGAGAAAACGCTCAGAAAAGAAGAACCGAACGAGAGGAGGAAGCGTTGCAAACGCAACAGTTGGAGCGATCAATACGGCAACCTCGATCAGCTCCGTAATCACCCAGAAAGCTCCTCTCGGAAAAGCGGAATCAAGATTATTGTTTCTGGCAGGTAGTCTGATGCTGCTTATTGCGCTGCTATTTATTTTCTTTCCACGCGCGGCATCGATACCGCTTGTTGTTATTTTGCTGATCATGGCATTCTCGACTTTGGTGAAAGCCGCTCGACACTATGGAAGACGACAATGAAAACTGTACGGATTGCAACATATAACATTCATAAATGTGTCGGGCTCGACCGCAGATTCTCTCCGGAGAGAATCGTTGACGTATTGCGTGAAACCAAAGCGGATGTAATCGCTCTGCAGGAGGTCTTGTGCCATTCGAATCCGCGCGTGCGCGAAAACCAAGCACAATTCATAGCCGGCGAACTCGGCATGAATTATAGCTTTGGCAAGAATCGCCACATAAGAACAGGACAATACGGCAACGCAGTACTTAGCCGTTTGGATATTCTGGAGTCAGAGAAATTCGACATCAGTGTCGACAAACGCGAGCCGCGCGGAGTTTTGCGTGCGAGGATCAAACTCAGCAGAACAAAATACATACAGTTTTTTAATCTTCATCTTGGAACGTCCTTTTTTGAGCGGCGCAAACAAGTTCACAAACTCCTGGCGTCGCACGTTCTGGATAAAAAGAGCTTTTCCGGAAAGCGGATCATTGCGGGAGATTTCAACGAATGGACAAATGGTCTGACGACCCGGCTGTTTAAAAGAAATTTCAAGGGTGTCGACGCAAAGCTGCATTTAGGAAAAAAACGAACCTATCCCGGCGTAATGCCATTCCTTCATCTTGACCATATCTACTTTGATAAAGATTTTAAGCTGCGTAAGGCCTTCTTACATAAAAGCCGGACTGCTCTCATTGCATCCGACCATCTCCCGATAGTCGCCGATCTTGATGTCGATATTCTTTAGCAACTGTTTTAAATAGAGGTTGTGAAAAGATAAATTAACTCAGGCAAAAATCACTCCGAAATTGCGCTGTTTGCTATTATCCGCGAATATACGTCGCCGGCGGATAATAAAACGCTTCCCCTGTTTTTAGAGTCTCAGTGCTGAAGCGTTTTCTGGCTCCGCAGTTTAAGCAAACCACATAAGAGGATCTTCCATGAGTGAAAGGTCGGCTCAGATTCCGGTGCCAACATCCAAATACCGATGCAAAAAACCCTATCCTTCTCCCAAATTGACTCTCCTGATTCATAGCTGAAAATTGTTCAAATTCGGGTCTGATCAGCCGCATTGCTTCTAGCTCCTTTCAATAGTTTTTTAATGCCCTTCGCTGAAAGCTCAATCGCCAAGTAATTGCCGATTATTGTTCAGCACCTTGATCCCAAGCGGAATTCCCGCGAGAACGGTCCCGAACATCACAGCCGTTCCGATATTTCTTCTTTGCTTTTCGCTAAACAGGCCTGCTGTAAGAAGGCCAATGGCGAAACCGCCTGCGAATTTTAGCGTTGAGGTCTCGGCAAGCTCACCAAATGTCAGATCCATACGGCTTTTGGCGCGCTGATCTGTCTTGAGCCACAGCATTGCCTCCGCTTTTTCCTCCGGTGAAAAGCATTCCCCCTCCAGTGTCGGTATTAGCGCACATTCTATGTAGAAGGCCTTTTCTACCCACTTGGAATCGGTTACAAGTGCAACCTTTTCGACATTTGGAATAATCCCTGGGTGCTTCAGCCAAAACTTAATATCGTCCTTCAGGAGTTCTGCTGAAAAGTCGCCCATGTGAAAATTCTCTATTTCGGCGTAGAGCTGAATTTTGTCATTACCCGATGCTCTCTTCTCAAAGCTGTCAAAAACTTCCTGCAAATCACTCTTGTCCATTTTTCCGTCAACTCTGAAGCCAAGAATTTTTTCGTCTTTTATATCAAGTATTTCAATCATGGGTTACTCCTTTTTTCATTCTGCTGCAATTGCATCATCGTTCTGCTTCTTCGCGTAAAGATATGAATTGCAAAACCTGTACCACAATCACAAACCCAACGACGACGGTCGGTTTTTGGTAGACTCAATGAATATAGGTATTGAAAGTGCGAAATGTTTCGCAAAAAAAAGGCGATATTTCCCGATTCGGGAAGAAATAAATTCTTTTGGAGAGCACTTGGACTACGGTATGGTTATTGCTTTTATAGCCTAAAACGATGTTTTCATTAAATTTGTACAGAAAACTATCCTTAAATGATAATTAAAATTAAATGGCTCGTTTCGACTTCCGTATTTATTACGTTGTTTGTGAATTCCGGAGCTGTCTGTTTTTCACAGGAGATATCTTCAGACGAAATCCGATCGATGTTGGCGCAGCAGGCCGATTTCTCCAAACAAGACTTCTCAAAAATGGATCAAGGCAAGATGATTACCAAACTCTTACCAAGAAAGGACAAGAGAGAGGTCGCTGTCCTGGGCGTGATCCGAATAAATAAGCCGATCGAAGAAGTCGAGAAAGCGTTTCAGAAGACCATCGCGCAGCAAAAGAGAAAAACCGCGCTGAAATACGCCCAAATAAGCGACCCTCCAACTATTGCCGATATGAAAAAGCTTGAGCCCGAACGGAAGGAGATCAAGAATTTGAAAAACTGCAAGGTCGGAAAATGCGACTTGAAATTATCCGCCGCGATGATCGAACGCTTTCGGAGTGAAATCGATTGGGAACGGAAAGATAATCAAACCGCCGTGACGAACCTGTATCGAAAACTCCTGCTTGAATATGTCGAAGAATACCTGAACAAAGGTGAGGCAGCGCTGATAAAATACCAGAATAAGCGCAAAACGATCGATCTGCGTATTGAACAGCGATCGATGACAAACGATCTGTTTTGGATCGGAGATTTCACACCGGAAATAAAAACTTACCTGGAAGAATTTCCCGAATCAAACCAACCGAATATCGAAAACTCCATCGGCTGGTCAAAAGTTAAATTCGGACTAAAACCGGTCGTTATCGTTTCCCATACAGCAACTTACAGAAAATTAAATCCGGTTCAGTCACAGATCCTCATCCTGACCAGACAGATCTATGCAAGCCGTTATATCGACGCTTCGCTCGGGCTTACAGTGTTGGTCGATATCCCGGAACGAAATGAAACCTATCTTTTCTTCACGAGTCGTACCAGGGCAAGCGCGCTGGGAAGCAGGCTTGGCGGGTTGGCTCGAAAGCTCGTAGAACACGAAGCGATAAAAAAGCTGGAAGTGGTGCTGGGAAGCACAAAGCGTAACGCCAACCGGACCCCGGCCAATGAAAAAGCGGAAGCGGAGACAGCCAGCGAAGGAGGTTCTGCACGTTTGTTCCTTGAGAAAACATATATGTTTTGGATCTTCGCCTTCGTCATCATAATCATTTCTGTGATCCTGTTTAGTGGTCGAAAATCCAACCACCCATAGTTTTCTGCTGTGAAAACTTTCGCAGATAAATGCGAACAATCCCGCAAACCAGAGGCCTCTGATCACTTCTGAATAAATAAATACCTGGCTTTTCTTCGGCACGGACTTTGCCAATAAGTTCAGTACCAGACAAGTTGTGAGGGTTGTAAATGATAAGAAAACTGGATGAAAGATCATCGCTTGAGCTTTTGAGAAAGAAGAAAAGTGGAAGACTCGGCTGTGTCTTGCCCAGCGGGGAGCCGTATGTTGTTCCGGTGAATTATCTGTTCGACGGCGAGCACATACATTTACATAGCTTGCCCGGCGAAAAGATCGAGGCAATGAAAGCAAACCCGAACATTTGTCTTCAGGCACAGGAAATGTCAGTTGACGGCTTTGAATGGCAGAGCGTGATCGCGTTTGGAAAATATAGAGAAGTAGAGGAACCAAATAAGACGAAGGTTCTTACGAGATTCTACAAAGCGTTTCCCAGATTTACGCCCGTTGAGGCAAAACTCGGTCGGGAGTATATCCCCGAAAACGTTATCGTCTTTCGGTTGAAGATCAATCGCCTGACGGGTACCGAGGAGCATTTCTAGCAGCTAGAGACCATAGAGACCTCAAATATGAAAAAATGATGGTCCCGGAAACACAAGGGATGCGGTGTTCTCGAAGTAACCGTTGCCGCTCCACAGCTCGCTTCAAATGGAAAGCGCGTTGAAATAACGGAAGAGAGCGAAGATTCAAAGGCCGCGTCATCGGCCGGATAACGATGCAGCAGGGTAATTGGCGATACCCCATGGAGTCGGGTTACCCACGGCATAAAGACTCTTGGCGGGTGTTCGATTTTGCAGAATTCAGCACTCGTCAATCTTGTAAATCGATGCTTATATTGTAAGGAAATAAGAATTATGAAAAAAAAGAGTTCGCGTTTGTCCTCCGAAAAAACCAAGAGATTTGGCATAAATGCCTCGCATAACTCGAAAAAGCGTATCAGCGAACCGGCGATCTGTAAAAAATGCGAGGCATTTTACCAAAAAGGCCGCTGGACGCTTGATAAGAACGAAATACCCAATGACCCGTTTGAACGGGTCGAGCCGACGGCAGTGATCTGCCCAGCTTGCAGACAAATTGAGTCTGGAAACCCATCCGGGTTTGTATATCTAAAAGGGAGCTTTCTTGATCAACACCTGGAAGAAATTAAAAACCTTTTAAAAAACGAAGAACAAAAGACCGCTCGAACGAATCCGCTTGCCCGAATAATGTCTATAAAAAGCGCGAAGGGTGACATGATCGTTACTACCACGACCGAGCATCTCGCGCAGCATCTTGGGCGAACCTTAAACCGCGCGTATGGCGGCACCGTGCGGTATGATTTCTCAAATGGTAATAAGCTGGTGCGCGTCTATTGGCAAAGGGATGATTAAACCTAGCGAGACCGATAGCAGCCCAACAATTACAGCTGAATTTTATTGGACCGATTCTGAATACTTCCCGATAGCATAATATGCGTACAGCCCGCTTGCGAGAAATAAGAAAGCCGGGATCGCGAAAACTATAAATCCGTAGCCGCTCGGAAACCTGCCGCTGATAAGTAATCCGTAAATGAGATAAAAACCTAGAATGCTGAGGATCGAAATCGCCGCGCCGATCGCATCCCACCTCCAGGAAACGGCGAACCCCAATACAAGCCCAACGGGAAAAAATAGAAAACCGATCCATTGAGCCGGCGTAACTTTCGACACATCAAACTCCTCACCGAACACAAACATTAACAACACTGCGATGCTTACAAGACTCGAAATTCTTGCGATCAAACGCAAATACTTAAAAACTTCGTACCTCTTACCTATCGAACTTTTCATAGCTTTCTCTCCATCCGGGGCGACCCAACACGATTTAAGCGCAACAATCGTTCCGAAAAGCAGACCAAAAAATACGCATGCGAATACATGCAGCTTGACGCAGTTTGGGGGAAAATACGCGAACCGATGTGGATATTTCCGCGGTATCGGCGTTAAAGCGCGGCGGCCGCAGCGGTTTTCAACCGACCCGAATACGGCATACTTATTGCAAAACCATTTGTTTGAAATAGGGCTTGTCGAAGTTTTATTATCGAGATGCGGGGGAATTTATGAGAATTTTATTGGCGGTGGATGGCTCGGAATTTAGTTTTGCGGCGGCAAGAAAATGCTGCGAAATGATCAGGATCGATGAGAACACAGAAGTTCGAATAGTTTCTGTGATCGAGACTATAACCCCTGCCGAACCCTTTGGGATGAGCGATGAATATTTAGCGATCGCTCAGAAGGCTGCGCGTGGTGTCGCCGAGCAAACGCTTGAAGATACACGGCAGACTATGTATAAACTACTCAGCGATATCGACTTAGACATCGAAACGAGATCGATTGAGGGCAAGCCAAAAGAGGCGATATTAGATGAGGCGAAGAAATGGGAAGCGGATCTAATCGTCCTCGGTTCGCAGGGTCGCGGATTCTGGGGAAGGATGCTTCTTGGTTCGGTTTCCAGCGCGGTTGTGAAGTATGCCCCTTGCTCGGTCCTCGTCGTCCGAACTGAAGCGGCCGGTAATGAAAAATAGAGCAGCGTGAATTTGCAGTTCACAGGTTAAGCTATTAAAACGGAGAAAAACGACAATGAAAAATATCCTGATCTTAGGAGGCGGTTTTGGCGGGCTCGTTACAGCCGAAAACTTGGTAAAAGAGCTTGGTGATGAGGTGCAGATTACCCTGGTTTCACCGCAGAGAACGTTCACGTTCTATCCTGCTTTGGTCAGACTAGCTTTCAGGCAGCTGGATCTGGAAGAAGTGACTTTCGACCTTGAAAAGAAGCTCAATGAGCTCAACGTTCGGTTTATCGAAGGAGAGGTTCTGCACCTGAAACCTTCGCTTCACAGGGTCCAAATCGCGGGCAAGGAATTTAACGGTGATCTTTCCTACGACTATTTGGTGATTGCGATGGGAAGACGGCTTGCTACAGAGAAAATGTATGGTTTTTTTGATCATGCTCATCATCTTCTGGGAGTAAGCGCGGCGCAAAAGTTTGGAAAAGCCGTAGATGCATTTTCCGAGGGCGATATAGTGGTCGGGCTTTCGCCTGACGCCTATTTGCCGGTACCTGTTTGTGAAACTGCTTTTACACTTGCGACAAGATTTCGTGACGAGATCGCAGACGAAAAAATTTCGATCACGGCAGTTTTTCCCGAGACTATCGATAAAGCATTTGGAGGCGCCGAATTAAGCAAGGAACTGACAGCAGCGTTCGAGAAACACAATATATCCGTCAAGGAAGAGTTTTCGCTTCGAATGATCTCAAAAAACGAGATCAGATCAAAAGATGATGAGACCATTTCTTTTGATCTGCTTATGCTGCTGCCTCCATTTCGGGGACAAGCGCGACTATCCGAAAACCGAATCACCGACGAATTGAATTTTGTAAACGTTGATCAGCATATGCGTGTAGAAGGGATGAACAATGCCTATGCCGTGGGGGATATCGTTTCCTTCGAGGGGCCGAAACTTGCTCATATTGCGATCGGACACGCAACAATTGCTGCCGAGAATTTGGCACTTGAGATCCGCGGTGAGGAGCCAACCGCCGTTTACTACCATGAGATCGCATCGATCATCGATCAAGGCGGCGCGGATTCGATATATCTGCACTACGGTATGTGGGACGCGAGCGTGTATCGATTGAAGACGGGAACGATGTGGAGCCTGGTAAAACGCGTTCACGACAAACTCTGGAGGAAGAAACACAAAACTGCATAACCTACATTGCGAGGCATCATTTAGGGAGAAATTCACGGCAGCTCGAATACCGAGCCTGTTCTCATTATAAACTTAGCTTCCGATCTGTTAGACCGGAGGCTTTCTCATTCTCTTCCTGGCAGGAAATACAGCGCGAAACAGCGGGATCGAACAAAAGCCGTTTGTCGGAAATCTTCGAATCGCAATCCACGCAATTGCCATAATCTCCTGATTTAACCCTCAGTATTGCATCCTCAACGTCGACGAGCGCCTGCTGCAGCGAGCTGTATTGATCCCACTCAACAAAACGCAAATTCCGCTCGGAGGCAGAGTCACGTTCTTGCCATTCAGACTGCAGTTCTTCAAAGTCGTCGGCATCCGCGCGCAATGTTTTTCGGATGCGATCCTTCTCCTCGGTCAATTTTGCCAAGATGCTCTCGTCGCTCGTTAAGAAGTTTTTTTTGGTCATAATATGCTCCCGCAACAGTATCTTAGCTATCAGGTAGGCAATGTTTGTGCCAACTGAAATAGGTCTGTTTTAGCTCAGAAAATCGTCTTTCGTTCAACGGGTTGCGGAATACTTCGCAAAAAGACGCGAAATATCTCACGTAGATTCGAAACGTCTCTTCGCCCAACCCAGTAAAGCAGGTTGTTTAGGCCTCCGTCCGGCAGTAGTCTACGGCATAGCTTTTGCATCTTTATAACTTACTGAAATATAAAATTCGCATTTAGTGAGGTAAAGATGGGAGACCCAAAACGATTCACTTTAGACTTTTCAGAAATCACACTAAAGGATCTGCCGGAGGTTGGCGGCAAGAACGCCTCTTTGGGAGAACTTTACAATTCGCTTAAACAGAAGAAGATCAACGTTTTAGATGGTTTTGCAACGACCGCCGACGCATTTCGGTATTTTATCGATGAAGCAGAGATCGAAGAGGAACTTCGGGCAATTCTATCGGGCTTTGATGTCAGTGATACGAAACAATTACAGATTCGTGGATTTGCAGCCCGAAACGCGATACTGGAAGCATATATACCTGACGACCTGCGTGAAGCGATTCTTCTCGCTTATGAAGGCTTATGTGAAAGGATTGGACGCGAGGCGGAACTGGCAGTGCGCTCGTCCGCGACGGCGGAAGATCTGCCGGAAGCGTCATTTGCGGGAGCGGCGGAGACCTTTCTAAATGTTCGCGGGCGCGAGTCATTAATGATCGCGATTCAGCATTGTTTCGCGTCGCTTTTTACCGACCGGGCAATAAATTACCGGGCGCAGGTCGGGTTCGACCAATTGGAGATCGCACTATCGGTCGGGGTTCAGCCAATGGTTCGTTCGGATTTAGCTACGGCGGGAGTTATTTTTACACTCGATACGGAAAGCGGGTTTCGTGATGTAGTCGGAATCTCAAGCTCTTATGGTCTGGGCGAATCCGTTGTACAGGGCGTCGTCACTCCCGATGAATGGACGATCTTCAAGCCCACCCTGATGGACGGCAAAAATGCGATAATCGGCCGCCGCCTGGGAACAAAGGAAATCAAACTTGCCTATACGGACGGGACTAAAGCAACCAGGAACCTCCCGGTTGCTAAGGCGGACCGTCAAACATTTTCTCTGACCGATGACGAGGTGCTAAAGCTCGCACGCTGGGCTTGTGTGATCGAAGAACATTATTCCAAACTTGCGGGCCATGCACAGCCGTTAGACCTGGAATGGGCAAAAGACGGCATCTCGGGCGAGCTGTTTATTGTGCAGGCCCGTCCCGAGACCGTCCATTCTGCCAAGCCAAAGGCCAATTTTATAGAAACATACAAATTAAAAGGCAGGCTTCGTAAGCCTCTCGTTACGGGACAGGCAGTCGGTGAAAAGATAGGCACTGGACGCGTCCGCCGGGCATTGGACACGGGCGATCTGTTAAGGATCGAGCCGGGCGATATTCTAGTTGCGCGGCATACAAATCCCGATTGGGAGCCAGTTATGAAACGTGTCGCTGCAATTGTTACCGATCATGGCGGGCGAACGGCACACGCGGCCATCGTATCGCGTGAATTGGGACTTCCCTGTATCGTTGGCTGCGGCAATGCAACCGAGGTGCTGAAAGATGGTGACGAAGTAACGGTATCTTGCTCCGAAGGCTCGGAAGGCCGTGTTTATCCGGGACATATCGAATATGAGATCGAAAAGACGGATTTTGCAAATCTTCCCGAGACGCAAACCAAGGTGATGTTCAACATTGCTGATCCGGAGAACGCATTCTCAATTGCCGCTTTGCCAAACGATGGAGTTGGGCTGGCCCGGATCGAATTCATTATCAACCATATGGGAATTCATCCGATGGCATTTGCCAGATTGGCCGAACTGGAAAACGGTCAGGAGAAATACGCGATCGAGAAGAAACTGGCGCGGCAGGGCGAAACTGATCCGAAGGAGTTTTTTATCCGGGGGCTGGCGGAATCTGTTGGAAAGATCGCCGCCGCGTTTTATCCAAAACCGGTCATTGTCCGCACCAGCGACTTCAAAACTAATGAGTACGGAAAGCTCTTGGGCGGCAGCGAGTTTGAGCCGACCGAAGAGAATCCCATGCTGGGGTTCCGCGGAGCATCCCGTTATACCGACACCCGTTACCAGGAAGGCTTTGCGCTCGAGTGTGCGGCGCTAAAGAGAGTGCGCACCGATATGGGTTTGACGAATTTGAAAGTGATGATCCCGTTTTGCCGAACCGTTAACGAAGCAAGGGCAGTGATCGATGAAATGGCGAAAAACGGATTAAAACAGGGTGAAAACGATTTGGAGATCTACGTAATGTGCGAACTTCCCTCTAACGTCGTAAGAGCGAAGGATTTTCTGGAAATATTCGATGGCTATTCGATCGGTTCGAATGATTTGACCCAGCTCGTTTTAGGTATTGACCGAGACTCCGGAACCGTCGCAGAACTTTTCGACGAAGAAAATGACGCCGTAAAAGATATGATTTCCGCCGCTATCAAGGCAGCCAATGAATCGGGAAAACCGATCGGCATTTGCGGCCAGGCCCCTTCGGACAAACCGGAGTTTGCAGCCTGGCTTGTCGAGCAAGGGATCACATCGATCTCGCTGACACCCGACACGGCAGCTAAAACAACATTTGTTATTGCAGACGCTGAAACGCCTAAGCAGGAAAGATCGGCGGGAACCAACTGAGATTCCCGCTCTAAGGATCCGATATAAAAGGAAGGTAAAACAGATAATGATCGAAGTAAAAAAACAAACGAACTGGACCGAACATCTAAGGCTTTTCGGTAAACAAAACCATTTACGTCCGACGCGCCTGGGTGTTTTTGAGGGCGAACCTGGAGATATGAGGGATTATTGGCTTGAAGACGGTCTTCCCTTTGCAGGAATCGATGTGGATACCCGCGGTGAAGGTGCTCCGACGATAGAGATCATGCTCGGTCAGAGCCAAACACCTGACGCGCGCACGATGACCCATACTGTCCGGGGCGTAAGATCCACCCATATAGTCTTGAGTCCCGACGGAAGCGACGACGGGCTGGAAATAAAAGACTGTGACGGAAGTACGACCTTTTTGCGGTTTGAGAATTTTGATCCCAAGTAGTCGCTAAACGTAGGGTTTCGTCGTCTAGATCGGCCTGAATACGGTTTCGTGAGGAAAAAAATGAAAGAGAAAGACAACGCAATGAAGCACGACGGATTAAAAGCCCTTATCGGAACCGCAGTTGCGGGAACCGCGGCACTCCTCGCCTATAAATTCGTTTTTCAGCCGTGGCACCTTCATTGGGGTGCAACCGACGAAGAGATCGACCGAAAGATGCCCGGTGATGAACTGATCGAAAGTCCCGACTATATATCAACACGAGCCGTTACGATCGATACCGGCCCTGAAAGAGTCTATCCGTGGCTGATCCAGATCGGACAAGGCCGTGGCGGTGCTTATAGCTACGACTGGATCGAAAACGCACTTGGACTGGATATTCACAGCGTCGACGAAATAATTCCGGAGCTACAGGATCTGAAGGTCGGCGACACGATTCCGCTTGAGCCAAATGGAACCGGTCTGCAGGTTATAGATCTTCAGGAGAACCGGGCGATGATCCTGGCCCATCCAGAGGAAGGATGGACCTGGGATTTCGGGCTTTATCCCCAAAGTGAAAGCAAGACCCGCCTGGTATCACGCAATCGCTTTTCGCTTCAAGATGCAAATCTGGGCTTTAGGTTCTATCTGAAACTTGTTGAGCCGGGGGCGTTCATTATGGAGCGCAAGATGCTGCTTGGAATCAAGGAGCGCGCGGAAAGATCGACCACCAAAGAAGCACCTGAAATTGGGATCAAGCAGATTAGCGGTCAGTAAATCAAGGTGAATTCTGCTTCTATTCCGAAGGACCGGCAATTCTATTTCGTTTAGTGGATCTAAATCGCGTTTTTCGAAATTACAGCCGCCGCGAAATCAAAATGATATGTATCTATTCAAAGCATTTTTGGTTTGGCTGATCATTATTTTTGCCGAAATTATACACGGCACAATTCGCCAACTTTTTCTCGCACCCGTGACAGGAGATTTCCCGGCAAGGCGAATCGCCGTATTTTCGGGAATGCTTTTGATCTTTATTGTCACGGTCCTTTTTATCAGGTGGATCGCTCCGGCATCGGCCGGATCGCTGCTCGCGATTGGACTGATGTGGGTGATATTGACAGTGTTATTCGAATTCAGTTTAGGTCTGTTCGTTTTTGACTATACATGGGGGCGCTTGTTTGAAGACTATGACCTTTCCCGAGGAGGCCTGATGAGTTTTGGACTGTTGTTTCTTCTATTTGCCCCGATGCTTGCCGCAAAGGTTCGTGGGGTACCGTGATTGTTGGTCTTTGTAGATTATGAGTGAGAACAAATTAGTAAAAGCAGGAGCTCAATGGAAGAACGGCAAGTTATGGCGGGAAAAAATTACCGCGGCTATGCCATTTGATAAATCGTTGATCCTTTTTCAGTCTATTTTTCTGCTTTCATTGCAGAATTTGCGCGCCAACAAACTTCGCACATTTTTAACACTCCTGGGAATTATTGTCGGAGTCGCCGCGATAATCGCAGTCGTAACCATTATCGAGGGACTTAACCAAACCGTAGCCCAAACGTTCTCGGCAAAAGGCTCAAACGTATTTACCCTGTCAAAAAGCCCGTCCGTGATTACCAGCCGTGAGGAGATGATCAAGGTCGAGAAACGAAAAGACGTTACCGTGAGTGATGCCGCCGCGGTCGAACGATCTTGCCGGGCATGTTGGCGTGTGGGCTATTCTGCGCAAGGGCTGGAGATGGTCAAACACGCAGACAATCTTGCGGAAAACGTATCCATCAGGGGAATCACACACTCAACTTTTGATATTGAGGGCGTCGAGATCGAGTCAGGCAGAAGATGGACAAGCAGCGAAGCAGATTCGGGTTACCCGGTTGCGTTGATCGGTTCTGACATTCTGAAAAACGTTTTCAACGACGCATATCCGGAAAGCGTGATTGGAAAGACAATTCGGGTTCGGGGTTCCGTCTTTCGCGTTATCGGAACGGTTGTCCCGCTTGGGAGTATACTCGGCGTATCCCGCGACAATTTTGTGTTGATCCCGTATCAAACCTCGCAAAAGGTTCTGCCCCGGCGTGAATCCTTGGTTGTAAATGTGGAAGTTCGAGACGCTGCGGATCTTGAGGCAGCAAAAGATCAAGTGACGACGATCATGCGGGCCCGGCGCGGGAAGATAACAACCCGAGTGGGAGACAAAAAGGAAGAAGACGAGGGGTTTACGGTTGAGACCTCGGACGTATTCATCGGCCTCTATAAAGATGCGACCGACAACATATACCTTGTGACCATCGGTGTGTCCGCGATCTCTCTGGTTGTCGGAGGTATCGTTGTGATGAACATTATGCTTGTCTCCGTGACCGAACGTACAAAAGAAATTGGTCTTCGAAAAGCGGTCGGGGCCCGTCGTCGGGACATACTCTGGCAGTTTTTGATGGAAGCGGTCGTGGTGGCTTCGACGGGAGGGCTGATCGGTGTTTTTGTCGGATTCTTTTTGGCGAATGCAATTTCGTTCCTGATCGGTTTCCCACAGTTATTCAATATCTGGTCAGTCATTCTTGGCGTCGGAGTTTCCTCGTTTGTTGGGATCGTAAGCGGCATATATCCGGCTTGGCAGGCCGCGGTTCTTCATCCAATTGAGGCAATGAGAAAGGGATGAATATAATTAACTACGGAGATCTAAAGGAGTCTGCCTTAATGGCAATAGACACGATCCGGGCGAATAAGATTCGCTCCGGTTTAACGATTCTTGGGGTGTCGGTTGGTGTCATAACGGTAATGTTTATGGTCTCGATCATACAGGGCCTTAACCGCTCTTTCGCGACTCAGCTTGAAGGAATCGGATCCAATCTTGTCTATGCAATGAAATTTGATTCGTCTTTTGGACGAATTCCAACACAAGAGGAACGAACCCGCGAAGACCTGACAATGGAGGAAGCCGAAGCGCTTCGAAAAGAAATGACCTCCATACGAGGAGTTTCACCAATTCAACGAACTTTGTCCGAAACGGTTTTGTACAAAGACAAACAGACGGACACGCCACTCCTTTTTGGCACAACACCATACTATGAGGAGGTTCATTCGCAATATATTGGACGCGGAAGGTTTATTACGGATCTTGATCTGAGGTATCGAACCAACGTTGCGGTGATCGGAAAAGACGTTGAGGATGCGCTTTTTCCCAGCGAAGAAGCAATTGGCAAGGACATAAAGATCGGAGGACGGCCATTTCACGTGGTCGGCGTAATGGGCGACCTTGGCTCAATTTTTGGGATATCGCGTGACAACTCCGTATTTATTCCTCTAACAACATTCCAGAAATACTGGCGTGATATTCCCTATCCGATCATGGTTTTTGCCATAATCGTCCGCCCGATCGACCGCTCCCAGGTCGGATTGGCGACCGAAGAAATGCGCGAGATACTTAGACGACAAAGAAGAGTGAAATTTGGCGAGCCAGACAGTTTTTATATTACTTCTCAAGATGCGCTGCTCGAGATCTACAATCAGCTGACCGGTGCTACCTATCTTGTGCTGACAGCGATTTCCGCAGTTGCATTGATGATCGGAGGAATCGGAGTGATGAATATCATGCTCGTATCGGTAACCGAACGGACGGCAGAAATCGGCATCCGAAAAGCGGTCGGCGCCACGCGCAAAAATATCATGTCGCAGTTTTTGATCGAGGCAACCGTGCTAACCGGAATCGGCGGGATTATCGGCCTGATAACCGGAGAAGTGATCAGCCTTTTAATGAACAGATACTCCCCGCTTCCGGCGTATGTGCCCTGGTGGGCGATCGTCATCGGTCTAGGGGTTTCGGGCCTTGTGGGAATCGTTTTTGGTCTTTATCCGGCTTGGAAGGCGGCCCGGCTAAACCCGATCGAAGCTCTTAGCTTTGAATAAAGTCGGCAACATCGGTTGCAGAAACGAGAACAGGAGATTAGACGGACAAGAAAAACGGGCGAAATCACGAGAAATATCCTCGCCATTGCCAAGGCAATATTGCCGATCACCTGATAATGATCTCGTATCGACCAAGATCTGCACACGGCGATGACCGGACTATTTTCTAACTCCTCGGCCAAGAAAAACGGTGCGTAATCGTAACAGGGGCGCGAAAGTTTCCGCAGTTTTGCCGGAATTTTTTCACGTAACAGCTTCCCCGCTACATTCCGCAGATTCGCCGGCTAACTGCATCTCGTGAATTTTCATCGATTTAACCGCAGCAACAACCAAACAGGCACGCGGCTTGCACCTATTAAGTGAATATCGGAATTTCTAACGACAAGGAGAGGTGAGATGAAAGTAAATGAATTAATGACGAGCGACCCGGCCTACGCCACCGTTAATACCAGTTTGCACGAGGTGGCGCAAATGATGTTGGAGCAGGATTGCGGCTGTATTCCGGTTCTTGAAACTGAAGAGCGTAAAAACCTGATCGGAATGATCACCGACCGCGATATTACTATTCGCACGGTTGCGCACAATAAGAACCCGCTGAACATGATCGTGGGCGAGGTAATGACTGACAGCGTCATCTCCGTAAGCCCCGAGATGAGCATTGATGAATGCTGCAAAACGATGGAAAAAAATCAAGTGCGCCGGGTTCCCGTAGTCGATGATGCTGGCGTTCTTCAGGGAATTCTTGCGCAGGCTGATATTGCGCGGAAAGCAACACCTGCCGAAACTGCGGAGTTGGTAAAGGATATTTCGATCTCTACGCGCACGGCATCGGCATAGGCATATTGATTTGGGGGATGTATGTACCAGAGATTTGCAAATCGTATTGAAGGCGGGAAGGTTTTAGCGGCTGACCTCTTGAAATTTAAGGACCGCAAGGATGCCGTTGTTTTAGCTCTTCCGCGAGGCGGTGTGCCGGTCGCATGTGAGGTAGCCAAAGCGCTGAATCTTCCGCTTGATATTTTCATGGTACGGAAGTTAGGGGTTCCGTTTCGCGAGGAATTGGCTTTTGGGGCAGTCGCCTCGGGTAACGTGACCGTCCTTAACAAATCCTTGATAAACACATTCAGAATTCCGGATTCGGTGATCAAGAAAACCCTCGAAAAAGAAAAAGCGGAATTGATGAGGCGTGAAGCGGCTTATAGGCAAGATGGACTGCAAATCGATTTGAAGAACAAAATCGTAATCATCGTTGATGACGGAATTGCCACCGGTGCAAGCATGAAAGCGGCCGTCGTGGCGATCCGACAGCTTGATCCGAAACAGATCGTGGTGGCGGCGCCCGTCGCCTCGCAGGATGCGTGTACGGCGATGCAAAAAAACACGAACGAACAATGTATTTGCACGATAAGTCCGGAGCCATTCAGGGGAGTCGGGGCCTGGTATGACGACTTCGAGCAGACCCGGGATGCTGAGGTTTGCCACTTGCTTGAAAGTGCTAATCAGACGGTGGTTCAAAAACACCCAAAACATGCAGCTTTGCACTGAATTAGGAGGACTCAACGATGACAAACAGCCACGATCACGCCGAATGCGCGCATTCGCCCTGCGCCTGTAAGGTCGATAGCGTTGGCGAGTATTGCAGCGATTATTGTAAAGCTGCTATGACTTCCACCGACTGCGGTTGTGGACATCCGGAATGTAATGCGATCGCGTGACGGCATTTCATGGCCCGAGAGATCAATAAGGAGACCAAAATGGGAAGATTGAGATCATTTTACGATTCGAAAAATGCTGAGTCGGCATTTCGCCCAACGGCTACGAAAACCGAAACGAATAAACATGAGATGTTTTGCGGCATATGCGGCGAGAAGCTTTTCGTTGACGAGGTTCTTTTTGCAAAGATCAGCAACGCGATCGAAGAGGGATTAGACAATCCGTTGCTATGTGAAGATTGCGAGGAATCTTACGAGGAATCGGCACGAAGCCAATAGTCTAGGAATATTTTGGCCGCCCGGAGGGACTTTTGTTTTCGGAGCGTAATTACGACCACCAAAACCAATTCAGACGATCGTATTTCGCTAAAAAATAAAGTGCGGAAAATCTCGCGCCGAAACTTCGCATAGCGTGAGAAACTTACCACCCAAAACAGCTTTAGTTCAATATAATCAACCACTTAACTGATGGCATGTTGATTGCAATACTATCCTCTGATGACGAAAAAAGGAGGAAATCGCAATGGCCAAACGATATAGCCTGTTTCTATCATTCATTACAGTTTTTTTATTTAGTGTTGCTAATGTCCAGGCTGAGGCTGTTCTTACCGTCGTAAAAGCGGAAATCGTTCCCGATTTTCCGCAACCAGGCGGATATGTAAAGGTAAATTTTACTGTAAGGAATATAGGTGATAGCGCGGTTCCCGGTCGAGCCTCTCTAGGGGTCGATATTTACAGTTGCAACAAAAACGGTGCCCGCGTGAGCGGAGATAATGTCAAAGCAATTCCCTGGTACACAAATAATATAAACCCTCTGCCGCCAAGTGCGTCTCAGGTGATTTCAGTGTCGGTGAAATTAAACAAAGAGGGTTATCATACGGCTTCGGCAGTGATCATCAGTGAAGGCTATACGATCGATCAACTGCGTGTTGTGGAAGGCGATAACAAGAAGATGTTTTATGTAAGCCGTCCGGCTGATCTGGTGTTGGAAAGTGTCAGATTAAATCACCAGGGTCGGCTGATTTTGCGTATGTATAATGCCGGAGCCGCAATCCCTGACGAGTATTACGAAACTTCCCGGATAAGGGTCAAAGTTGCCTCGGGAACATACACCATGCCTCTCAGACGCGCTGCCGGGAGATCGATCCAACTCCCTGGAAAATCGGGATTCATGGGTATTCCGAAAAGACATACCTATACGTGGAAACCCACGGGCGAATCCGGATTTACATTGCCGCCCAATCTCCAGCATAAGGTTGAGGCAAATATTGATTACAATCAAAGCATTCTTGACAACAAACGATTCAATAATTCAAAGACCGTTTGGGTTGGTGGAAAGCCGGATCTGGTCGTCTGTTTTAAGAAATTTAATCACAATCGGCCGCACCGAAACGCTTGGTATCCGCCGGTTGTAAAGAATATCGGTTATGCCCGCTCAAAAGCCTCAAGGCTCAGATTTTGGATCAAAGACGATGGAACTAAAACATATCGAATACCGCCGCTCGATCCCGGCCAGGAATACAAAGGCGTTCGGCGACGGGTTTATTGGATTCGGACCAAGTCTCATCGGTTTCGGCTGACTGCCGACTTCGGTAAGGATGTTGATGAACTTGCCGAGACCAATAACATTATCGAAGGAGTAATTACCGTGGGCAAATACGGAAACAATTCGAGGACTTTGTGCTCCGATGCACCGGGAATGACGGGTTGGAACTAGAAAACGAAGGATCTAAACAAACTTTCGTGTGATCGGTCTGCGGGGCAATCAAAAAAAGTTTCCACACATAAAGACTAAAGTTCCCACTGCGGAAACCTTCGCACTGTTCTGTGAAAGTTTCCGTCTTCTATTGTCTGAAACCCCAATAACAAGGCAGTAACCACCTATTCCTGCTTTACATCAGCGATTCTCTCGATTGGCACAGCCGTTGCAATTCAAACGGTAGATCCATCGGAGGAAATCAGGATTATGTGCCTTTGTTTAAGACCAGATACGGAAACTGGCATTGTCGATGGCAATTGTCCTTTTGCTGTTTGTCACAATCATGTTGGGCAAATCGTAAAACGGAAAACTGCGCTCGGCAATCGTGGATTTTGGCGTCTAACTATTGGGAATAAGGGAATAATCGGGCAAGGATTCCACCTGTACGGTCGGAGGAGATCAAGTGACGTTCGCAGCGATTCGAAAAACTGAAAGGATAAAGGAAACCAATGCAATTCTTCAAGACTATGAAGAAGACAGGCGCAAATTTTCGTGGAACAAAGCGGCTGACCAATTGGACGGTTTGCCTGGCGAAAAGGGCCTGAATATTGCATTTGAAGCGATCGAGCGGCACGCCCGGGATAAGGAGCGTTCAAACCACCTGGCAATTCGCTGGCTTGGAAAAGACGGCGGGACGAAGGACTTTTCTTATGCGGACCTTTCGCGCATTACTAATAAATTCGCAAATATTCTCAGCGGTCTCGGGATCGGAAAAGGCGACCGGGTTTTTACACTGCTGGGGCGTGTACCCGAACTCTATTTGACCGCGCTTGGAACGCTTAAGAACCGAAGCGTTTTCTGTCCGCTCTTTTCGGCCTTTGGCCCCGAACCAATAAAATCAAGGGC
>JABDJV010000278.1 GCA_013003295.1 Pyrinomonadaceae bacterium
GTATGGAGAAAGCGAACGCTGCCGGATATGAATACACTCCACTTGAAGAAACCATAAAAGATTGCGTCAAGTGGTTTGAAAAGCATTCAGGGAAAGGAGAAATCCCGGTCGGGCTGAAAAGATCAAAAAAGCTGGATCTTTTGAAAAAGATGACCAAATCATAGGCTGATTCTTTTCAAGGCAAGAAGGTCCCGAATCGATTTTTTGCGGCTGGCGCGGCGGTCAAAGGCAGTCCTCTGAACGGTCGGGATCTATTTTTGAAGAACTCGGAACCCAAAAACCCAACATCCCAAACAAACATCGTGTCCGTTTAAACATCGGTCTTCGACCGCGAGTGAGTTTATTCCCCGAGACTCATACGGCCAAAAACCGTCTGCTAAACGGTCGGGATTGTTATTGAAGGTTTCGAAAGACACCCCTCCAAATAGACAACATTTAAAATCACAACACCTCAAAAAAACAACGCCCCAAATGACAACGTTTCCGTTCAGCCGGCGATCTTTTTGGCAGTATGTGAATCTATGCATTTAGCCCGACGAACAAATCAGCGTAGCTGGTTTTTGCCAAACGGGTCGTTCCGCCAAAAAATTTCGACACATTTTCGGGGTTCACGACAGTTAAAAGACAAATGCGACCATAATTCGAACATGACGTTCGGTCGTCCGCCGATCAAGTAAGGAGAAAAAATGAAAATAGAAACTTCAATCAACTTTCTAAAAACACCAATAAAAAGCGTTTTCGTACTGGCTGCGATAATCGCGATCCAATCAACCCTCGTTTCGGCAAAAGATTACTATCTTGATATGCAGGGAAGCGCTGCGACGATCGGCAAGGGCCGCACAGTGGAACGAAAGATCTACGGCATCCCGACGGGAAAAGCGGGTTCGCTCAATCTGAAGCTGAAATGGCACGCCGGCAACCCGATTCCCGTAGCCAACAAACTGAGGATTCAATTGCTGCACGGGAATACGCCGCGCTATACGAGCGAGTGCTACTCCATCCACTGGGCCAATCAAAGCCGGAAATGCTCCTTTCTCCGGATTAGCGTTACCGAAAGCCAGGCGAAAAAAAGCGGCACATGGAAGCTGCGGATCACCAACAGAAGCCGTTATACAGTGACCGGTTTCGACGTCGAAAAGGGTTCGGATATCAGCCCGTTGATTCCTTTTTTCAGGAGCTATTTCCGGACAACCGGACAATCGTGCCGCCCGCTTAGCGGCAATCTTGATCTATCTGGCGCACCGATCGATTTGAAACGCGGGGCCACCAAAACCATCAACGTTTACTCAAAAAACCGAAAGGGCAAAGGCAATTTCAGATTGAGGGCCAAATGGCACACCGCAACCACATTTCCGCGTTACGATAAATTGAAGATCGAACTGTTAGAACCGAATGGCCGCGTAAATCGAACGGGATATTTTTACTCCTACCATGCACCGGGTAAGAGACCAAAATTTGATATCAGCGCTTCGGGCCTAATGCCCCGGTATTCCGTACGTAACCGCTCACCCAAGTATTGGCGTCTCAGAATTAGAAATACCAGCCGGTATGAGATCAAGGGATTTGATATTCAAAAAGGCGGGGATATAAATCCGCTGGTGCCGTACTTTAAGAGCACATTTACAACCACTTGCAGCTGACCGCAACAGAGGCGATAGCCGTAAAGTAACGGTTTATCGCCTCGCACTCACGCTTAAACTCTCATCGCGCTAAAAAAAACATCCCTCCAGATAAGCGAACGTTTAGCCAGCGTTCTTCGACGGCGAGTAAAACAAAACGGTTTATCCCATGATTTCGACCGCACATCTGAAATTTATACATATCATCGGAAACTAGAATGGATTTGCGTGATAGGTGCTAAGCTTTTGCTTACGGCTATTCGGTGCGAGATTCGAATACGCACTTTCTTCGAAAGTGCTTCTTCAGGAAAGCTGGATGCGTCCGAGTGTGGATTAGTTGAATTAATGGAGGACATTTCGATATGAGTTGTAAACGTATCTCTAAGCAGATTTTAAGCGTTTTATTTTTGTTGCTTTTAGCAAGTTCCGTTTCAATCGCAAGGGAAAAGTTCTCAAACTCAGCGAAAATGATTGACTCGTATTTCAAAAGGCTTGAGTCATTTGGATTGTCTGGAAGTCTTTTGATCGGGGACAAAAATCGAGTGCTTTTTAAAGAGAACTATGGGATCAAAAACTCAAGAAAGGATTTTGATTATGCCTATTCGGTTGGCTCAGTTACAAAACAATTTACTGCAAGTGCCATTTTATTGCTGGAACAACGCGGGTTGTTAAATACCAACGATAAGATCTCAGCTCATTTAACCGGCGTCCCCGAAGACAAATCTGATATCACGATCCATCAATTATTAACTCATACTTCCGGATTGATGGACGGATACTGGGATCGAAACAGGAACCTAAGCGAAGAACAATATATCAAAAAGATACTGGCTGGAAAATTAGATTCGGCACCCGGCAGCCGGCATTCCTATGTTAACCCTGGTTATCATCTATTAAAGAAAATAATTGAAATAGTCTCAAATAAATCCTATGAGAAGTTTCTTGTAGAAGACATCTTCAAACCAAACAACCTAAATCGCACTGGATTCAGACTGGTTAAATGGAACAAAGATCAGGTCGTCAAATACAGTGATTGGACGATGAGCGAATCAAAAATAAAAGATTTAGCCTATCCGCTAAAAAGACCAGTTTATCTACAACCGGAAGGTTCGGGGGGGTTATTATCAACCACAAATGATTTGTATAAATGGTATCAACTTATTTTTAACTCAAATAAATTGTTAACAACTAACTCTAAAACCAAACTGCTTAAGACTGAAAAAAATAATTATGCATACGGTTGGAACGTAACCGAAACAAGCCGTAATACGAAATTAATTTCTCATGGCGCATATGATAGTTGGTTAGGTACAGTTACTGGTTTCTATAATTTCGCCGATGAAGATCTGGTAGTGATTTTTCTCGGCAATACTAATATGAGTCAGTTTCTACGTAAAGAAGATTTAATGAGAGATATCGAAACGATCGTTTTTGGGGGAAGTGTGGAACTGCCTCCTGAAAGTAGTCACAAAGCCAGCCAGCGTGAGTTGGATTTGGTTTTGGGAAGCTACGGTAGAAATGGAAAAACCACAAATATTGCCAAAGGAAAAATTGACAACCAAATTCGATTAAGAACAAAAGATCAGAATTTAATAAAGCATCTGCTGTTTCCAAAGCTAAGTGAATCGAAAAAACTAACGGACTTTCAACTTGAATTTTTTGTTGACCAAATAAATAAAAACGACTTTGCCCCTTTGAAAGGAACTTACTTGAGAAGTGCGACTTTTGAGGGAGCTAAGGCGCAATACAGCGGCGTTTGGAAAAACTTGGTTTCAAACTATGGAAAATACAAAGAGCTAAGAGTGTTACATATGCTTCCAAGTACTTATGAAGGAAAATTCGAACTTCAATTTTTCACAGAATTTATATTTGAAAAAGGCTCGTTCTACGCCAGAATGTTTAGATTTACGGATGGGAGTGTTCAGGTTCAACCTTTAAGCTTTCCAAAAAAATTAGAAATTTACCTTATTCCAAAAAACAAAAACGAGTTTATTACCTGGAACATAAAAACCGGAACGTCTTCAACTATCCAAATTAACGGAAATGAACTAGTTGTAAATGGTAATGATCAAATGACTTTCTTAAAACAATAGGCTGTTAATTGTCTTTTACAAGGATCGTAAACGGACAATCCGATCATTTGAATCGAACCTAGTAAAGTGCCGGCCCTTAAAGACCTGATCGATTCATCGAAAGGCGTATAAGGCTTATCAAAACATATGTTTAAAGTGTGCGTTTAGGTTTAATGTAGTAACTAGCGAACAACGTGCACACCGAAGAACCTACTTCCGTAAACCCTTTGTCTTGTTCGTTTAGGTGCTTACCGATCGCCAACAACCGGGCGATGGATATCCGACAGTCATAGGGACAGGGCTCTCACCCGTTCGGCTGCCCAATTTATCAATTTCTTCTAATCAATGACTATCGTCTTCAAATGGGTCGGCGTGATAACACGGGTTTTCGGAGAAATCCCGGAAACGCCCTTTATAAAAGGGATCAGGTTTCTTGTTCGGTTCGCTTCCTGGGAAAAGCCATATGGCAGCCGGAAGTTGTCCCAGTGGGTTGGAATAACGATGGAAGGGTAACCGGTGACCTTGAGCAGGCGCTCGTCATAATTGTACAAGCCCAACCTGGAGCCGTTTACTCCGGCCAAGAGGATATCAGGGTGTATGCCCTCTATCTCCCGTTCAAGGAAATTCATGGAGCCCATGGTGAGCACGGTGCGCCGGTCAAACCGCGCCAAAAACATCAAAGACCCCCCTTCAATGAATTGATTGATCTTAAGCGGCGCTTTCAAATCCGTGTAGCGGTTGTACCTGCGGGAATCGTGGTAGTGTTTTTGGTTCAGGGCCGAATGTATCGAAGGGATGACCCGAACCGAAAAATTTTCAAACTGGTAGTCTTCCCCGCCGGCGACCGTATAGAGCTGCTGCCTCGGAATACCATATGAACGAAGAATCGTGTTCGTGGTTTCCGTACCGATCACCTTGGCACCGGTTTTTCTGGCGATATAGGGCACATCTCCTAAATGGTCAAAATGCGAATGATGCACGAGGATGAAATCAGCCCGGGTAATCAGTTTGTCGATCAAGGCTGTGTCCGATTTGGGTACGGCATTTCGCGCGTACGCGGGGCGCCGATCATCGGGATTTTTATCACCGGCAAATTTCAGGCGCGAGATATAAGGATCAACGAGGACCACCACTTTGCCATCGGTAATCTCCCATCCGGCGGCACCAAAATATCTCAGCCGAAGAGGTCCGG
>JABDJV010000281.1 GCA_013003295.1 Pyrinomonadaceae bacterium
GTATACGGCTACGCTCGGAAGCATTTCCAGCGAAAAGCTGTTATCGCTACAAACGGTGATTGTGGCCGGAGAGCCTTGTCCCAGTTCTCTTGCTGACATCCATTTTAAGACACTCCCAAATACAAAACTATACAATGAATATGGTCCTACCGAAACGACCGTTTGGGCGACCGCCGATGAAATCGAGCTTGCCGAAGGCGCGACCAGCGTGCCTATTGGAAAGCCGATTGCAAACACAAAAGCTTACGTCCTTGACAAAGGTCTTAATCGAGTCCCGGTTGGAGTTGCCGGGGAGTTGTATATCGGTGGAAAGGGGGTTGCTCAGGGATATTTTAACAAACCTAAGCTGACAGAAGAACGTTTTTTACAAAATCCTTTTGATCGTGCCGGAAGACTCTATCGTACCGGAGATGTATGCAGATTCAGATCTGATGGAAAGCTGGAGTATTTAGGCCGAACCGACGAACAGATTAAGCTTCGCGGCTACCGAATCGAACTTGGCGAGATCCAGGAAACTTTTAGAAGAATTCCCAATATTCGAGATGTGATCGTAAGGCTCGAACGGCTTGAGCGAAACCATAACGAAAGCGATGATGAAATGAGTTTATCGGACAGCCTTGCGAAAATGAATAACGATGAAGCCGATAAGTTATTGAGATCTGTTGAGGTTCTGTCCGATAGAGAGATCCTTTTTATGTTAAATGAAATGGAAACCAGTTAGTTATTTTGTATGACGAAGAAGCGAACAAGGACGGAGAGTTTCGAGGTTCTTTTAGAAATAGTAGATGAAAATTTCATACGTCCGCCGCGGGATTCTCAACGTAATTCGATTTTGAACCGGGCCCTAAGGGAGTTCGAATACGATTTGGAGGCGTTGAACAGACTCGCCGGCAGATTCGTCTGTGGGAAACCTCGAAAATTTTTTTCCGAAGACCGGACGCAAGTAGTTCTTGCCGATGTGGACATAATGGAGGATTGGCAGCTTCCGGTTATGAACCAAATGGTAAAGGCGGTAACGGAAAATCCCGGGGACATTTTAGAAATTGGATTCGGCCACGGGATTTCCTCGCGGATGATTCAGAAACGCAACGTGCGCTCTCACATTATCGTCGAATGCAACGATTCGGTGGTTGAGAGATTTAATCGGTGGAGAGCGGAGTGCAAAGATAAAAGAATTGAACTCGTCCATGGGTTGTGGCAAGAGACGGTCGGCAGTCTCGGCCTATTTGATGGTATTTTATTTCATACCTATCCTCTCAACGAAGAGGAATACATAAAGTATGTTCATCAAGGAATTACCTTTGCTGAACACTTTTTTGCAACAGCGGCACAACATTTGAAAAAAGGCGGTATTTTTACATATTTTTCAAATGAGATTGATTCTTTGAGTCGGGAGCATCAAAGATCTCTCTTTAGACATTTTTCACATATATCGACGAGTATCATTAACCTGGAGATTCCCGAAAGCGTGGAAGATTCATGGTGGGCTGATTCAATGGTGATCGTAAAAGCCTATAAGTAACGTATGAAGAATTTGGTGGAAAGAATTGAAAGACTAAACGCGAATCAGAAAGCGTTGCTTGTAAAACGGATTGGCGCAGACAGTTTGCTGAAAACCGCTGAAAAGAAAAACGACGTCCTGGTCGCTTACTATACGACCGAAAATGATTCGCTCACGAAAGAAGAAATAGTCGAGTCGCTAAAAGATAAACTACCGGACTACATGATTCCTGCACAGTTTGTTCGATTACCTGAATTTCCCAAACTGACCAATGGCAAAATAGATACCCAATCCTTGCGTGTTCCAAGGGTTGCCAAATCCACAGCAGCAAAAAAAAGCCTGCCAATTGTTTCAGAAAACGAAATTGAGATAAAACTGACGAAGATTTGGGAAGACGTGTTAAGCATCAAACCGATTCAATCCGATGACAATTTTTTTGAGATCGGCGGCGATTCGATTTTAAGCATCCGAATCGTTGCCAAGGCTCGAAATGAAGGTATTCTTCTTGCTCCGAACCAACTCTTTGAAAATCAGACAATTTCTGAACTAGCTCAGAACCTTAAATTGGAAACCGTTCAAGAAGAAGAAGAAAAAGCGTACGGAAATGTACCGTTGTTACCGATACAACACTGGTTTTTTGAAGAACATAGAAATGCTCCACATCACTGGAACCAAGCAGTTCTCTTTAATTCGAATCGAGCATTGGACACCGAGGTTTTGCAAAAAAGTGTTGAGCAATTGGTAGACCATCACGAGGCATTGCGTTTGAACTTTTCGTCTTATGGGGAAACTCAGATAGCATCAATTTCGGAACGGGAATCAGGTGTAGCGATTGAATCATTCGATTTTACAGGAGTTGAGCCAAAAGAAATCAACAAATCGGTTAGGTCAAAATCTATTGAAATGCAATCGAATTTAGATCTCGCCAAATCGAATCTTTTCAAACTCGCGTATTTTGACTGCGGTGATAATGGCGCGCGACTGCTCATTTTCGCCCACCACTTAATTGTCGATAACGTTTCATTCAGAATATTGTTTGAAGATTTAGAAAAGTTTTATCGGCAAATAGTTAGTGGCGAGGAGGTTTCGCTGCCGCGAAAAACTGTATCGTATAAAAAATGGGGAGAGCATTTACTGGAGAAATCCGGCTCTAACCAGATCGTTGAAGAGTTGGATTTTTGGAAATTGCAAACCGTTGATTCAGGAGACTTTCCAACCGACAAGGAACGTGACCTTCCCTATCTCGTTGAGAGCGCCGAGGTTATTAAGTCGGTAATTGATACCGAAACAACTGTTGAGCTATTAAGAAATTCAAATCGTGCCTATAATACGAAATCGGAAGAGCTCCTTATTGCCGCATTTTCCGCGGCCCTTCAAAAGTGGAAAGGAGTTCAAAATTACTGTCTTGGACTCGAAAATCATGGTCGTGGCGGCCAAGTGGATTTAAGTAGCACTGTTGGATGGTTCACCACTTTCTTCCCAATCGTTTTAGATATTAAAGATTCTCAGGACGTAAAATCAAATATTGTTTATATTAAAGAGACTTTGCGAAACGTGCCAAATAGGGGTCTAAACTATGGGATATTGCGATACATGAAGAAGGAAATAGGTCTTAAACAAAACCCGGCAGTGTTATTTAACTATATGGGCGAGAGAAGTTCGTTTGATTCCGAAGTTTTTGGAAGCGGTGATTTTATAAATGAGGGAGCGTACGCTCCGGATACGGAAAGATATAATTTAATTGGTATCAACGCTTTTCATAAAGACGGTCAGCTAGAATCATATTTCGATTTTAGTCGGGATCTGTACGATCAAGAAACGATCAATAACCTCGTCGGGCATTTTGAAGAAGAGATTCAGCGGATAGTGGAGCACTGTTCTTTCCAAGAAAAAACCGAGTATACTCCGTCAGATTTTTCCGAGGCTGATCTTGACCAAAAAGATCTGGATAACCTCTTGAGCCAAATTAGTTAGTATGCGCGCAATAAAAGTAAAACCGGAGGTTGCCGGGATCTACCCTTTGAGTTTTCTGCAACAAGCGCTGCTTTTTCATAGTTTGCAGCAAGAGGAGGATCAGGGGTTTTTGCAGGTCCGATGTTTTCTTAACGGCACAATTGACCTCGACCTATTCAAAACGTCGTGGAAGCAAACGATAAATCGCCATGAATCGCTGCGCACCTCGATTCATTGGAAAAATATTGAAAAGCCCGTTCAGGTTGTTCATAGGCAGGCCGATTTTCCTTTTACCTTTTCTGATTTGGAAAAGCTTCCTGCATCCGAACAGGAGGACAAACTCGAAGAAATCGTTCGATCCGACAAAATCCAAGAGCTTGATTTATCCGAATCTCCAGCCTGGCGAATCAAATTGGTAAAACTATCAAATGATAGACATTTTCTTCTTTGGAGCTGTCACCACATACTGGCCGATGGGTGGTCCGCATCGATAATTTTAAGAGACTTGCTCGCCTTCTATGATGCAGCCAAAAATGATCGAACGATTGGTTTATCCGAGATTCCTGACCACGCTGCTTACCTGGAGTGGCGAAAAACACAGGACGATTCGCTGGCAAAATCATACTGGATGAATGCTTTGGCGGGTTTTACGGCTCCGACATTCGTCGGCAGCGGCTCCGATAAAAACCAGGAAAACGAATTTGCGGTTGAAAGATTTGAATTTTCGAAAAACGAAAGCGATCAATTGCGCGAGTATGCAAAAAAAAACCAAATTACCTTAAACACACTGATCCAAGGGGTTTGGTCAATGGTTTTAAGTCGCTTTGTTGGCAAGAATGATATTGCATTTGGCACGGTGGTTTCGGGACGTTCTATAGATTTGCCGAATGCCGAAAAAATGGCCGGGATGTTTATGAACGTACTTCCTTTCAGAGCCAGACTGAATAAAAACGACATCGCTTCAACTTGGCTAAAAACTCTGCAGATTCAGCAATCAAAGATCACGCAATTTGAATTTGTGAATCTAGATCGGATTTTGAGTTGGAACAATGCTTCCAGAAATACGGCGCTCTTCGATAATCTTGTCGTTTTTGAAAATATCCCGCTTGAATATACCAAGAGCGGTGGAATTTTGATAGAAAAGTTTGAAAGCGGTTTAACCAGTAATTATGTTGTTACGTTGGCAGTAAGACCCCTCAAAGAAATTTCGTTTTTTGTAAAATACAACAAAGCTCGCGTTTCCGAAACGAAAGCCGAATGGTTCGTAAGTAGTATTGAGCAAGCAATTCGGAATTTGCTGGAACATGACTCATGGCCGATACGTAGAATAGTCGATTCAATAAGTTCCCCTAATTTTGGAGAAGTCGGTAACGATTCGATACTAAAAGAAAAATCCGTTTTAGAAAAATATACCCCTCCGGGAAATGACGTCGAACTCAAACTGACCGAGATCTGGGAAACTCTTCTTAACCACCGACCGATCAGCATAACGGATAACTTTTTCGAACTGGGCGGAACGTCGATTGACGCGATAAGGCTTTTCACGGAAATCGAAAATATATTTAAAAAGAAAATTCAGCCGATCACCTTGTTGAAAAACGATACGATCGAAGCTCTATCAGAACTAATAACTGATGAGACAGCAGAAGCGCTGTCTACGCTTGTCCCATTGCGAGCAAGCGGTTCAAAACCACCTATATTTTGCTTTCATGCCGGAGGTGGTCACGTATTTTTTTATCGGTCACTTGCCGAGCGTCTAGGTTCCGATCAACCCGTTTACGCTTTACAAAGGCCGGGAATGGACGATTTTGAATTTGCTTCTTTGGAAATCGAGGAGCTGGCAGAGCGATATTTGTCCGAGATGACCCGAGTTCAACCCAAAGGGCCCTATGCTCTCGTTGGATATTGTTTTAGCACGGTCGTTTGTTACGAGATTGCTCTCAAGCTGGAAGAAATGGGTGAGCGCGTTGCCCTTTTGGCAATGGTTGATTCACCGCCTTCACCGATATATTTCAGACCAAGAACAGTAGGACAAAAACTAAAACGGTTTGCGAAAATGATCCGAAATAACGATTGGAGTTTCGCTACTGATATTGTGAAGAGACGACTAATCGTTCCGACGCGAAGAAAAGTTCAGAATATGTTGGCAACGGAGGAAATCAGGCATCGCGCAAAAATCCGAATCACGGCAAATACTGCGGTTGAAAAATATAACTGGCGACGCTATTCCGGTCATGTGGATTTGATTGTCACGGAGGATCGCGTCGAAACCGGCGCCGTCGAGTTTATGTTGGATGAATGGCAACGACTCGCACAAGGCGGGGTTAATCTCTCAGTCCTGCCCGGAAATCACCCGACGATATTTAGCGACCCCGAAGTTGAAAACCTTGCTAAATGTATTCAAAAAGGCCTCGATGACATTTAGGACAGATAATACCTGGCCCGAGTCGCCAACCTCGCTTGCGCTTGGTTATGGCCATGTACACATCTGGTGTCTGGATTTAAGTAATCGGGGAACTAAGCTAGAGTCCTTCTCCTCGTTTCTTTGCACCGAAGAACTCGACCGAGCTAGTCAATTCAGATTTGAGAAGGATCGCAATAGTTTTGTTGCTACACGCGGACTCCTACGCACCTTGCTGGGAAGTTATCTGAAGCTAGAACCAAGAGATATTACTTTTGGGTTCGGGCCTCACGGAAAGCCGATGCTTCCTGGCGACCATAATGTGAAATTTAACGTTTCTCATACGGATAAGATTTCTCTACTTGCATTCACCAAAGAGACCGAAATCGGTGTTGATCTTGAGCGGCTAGATCGAAAGATAGAGGTAGAAGAAATTGCAAAAAGGTTTTTCGCCCCTGCTGAGATACGCCGTCTGCTTGCACTACCTAGCGAGCGAAGACCAATTGGTTTCTTTAACTGCTGGACAAGAAAAGAAGCGATTATAAAAGCACTCGGCACAGGACTCGCAATGCCGCTCGATAAATATGAGGTATCGCTGTCTTCAAAAAGCGAGAAAGTAAAGCTAATAGAAACTCACGGGGGCCAAGAAGATGTTCAAGAATGGTCGCTGTTTTCGCTCGCACCAAAACCGGGATATGTTGGTGCCGTAGCGCTTAAAGGCCCGGTTGAAGATTTAAAGTGCTGGAGCTGGCGCTAGCCAATCATCGCTCAGTATCGAATAACCGCAATATGGGGGCTTTAGCGCTGTGGTCTAAATTTACCGGGGCATTTGGGCCGGATTCGCTTTCTCATTTTCGATGCCGGAGAACCCGAAAGATCAGACCCAAAAACACTGCCGGCTCGATCCGGCAAATACTACGTGGAGTTTATGTACGAAGAATAAGATTTGCGGCCGGTAACCCTTTAGCGTAGCAAATGGAAAATTCCAAGTTTGACTCAATTCAATGGTGGGAAAATCGGGTCGAATGGAACCATCTTCTATATGAAAAGGCAAAGATGAAATAGAAGGTTTTGTGCGTAAATGGAGCGTTTGTCATATCGAATTAGGCAACGCTCCTTCTCCCGCAATGATTTAAATTATCAGTGAATTCGATCAATACTGCCCGCGACATCAAAATCATTATGGGTTAATCCTCCGGTGTCGTGGGTGGACAATTCGATGTCCGCGTAACCCCAGCCGAATTTAATATCGGGGTGGTGATCCGCTTCTTCAGCGATCTCGCCGACCTTATTCACAAACGTCAGGCTTGCGGCGAAGTTCTTAAAATCGTAGCTCTTCGTTATCGATTTTCCGTCTGTTTTCCAACCATTCAATTCAGCCAAAGCTGAACCGATTTCTTCTTCCGATAATTTCCTTCGGCTCATTCGTCTTACTCCTCAATTTTGGGTTATACTTTCCGTTAAGTATATCTGTTTTAGAAATGTTTGTTTAACCGAAACGATGCGTTTTTGTCAAAATATTACTGTTCTCCTGATGGCTTGTCTTATTTTCGCCTGCAGCGGAAATTCCAAACCAGCGACCCCTTCGCAGACCCTCGCGGCGTACCATTTGGCGCTTCAAAAGAAGGACGTTGAGATGGTAAAGCTTCTTCTTTCAAAAGCATCTTTGAAGATTCATGAAGACCAGGCTAAGGTCCAGAACACAACCGTCGATGAAATCGTTTTGAGGGAAACCCTATTTTCCCCTGACCAGCGAAAATTCTATAAAAAGGATGAAAAAATTGAAGGCGATAATGCGACCGTCGACGTGAAGAACGACTTCGGTGGCTGGGACACGATACATTTGGTAAAAGAGGAAGGAATCTGGAAGATCGATAAGAAAGGGACAAGTGAGCAGATTCTTGAGGAAAGCGAAGAGGCCGACGAGAAACTAGACGAACAGATCAGGAAGAGCCGTGAGCAGGACGGTCTTGACCCCGAATCAACAGACAATACGAATAGTAATCAGAATACGGAAACAAACAGCAACGCCCCGCCCGCTGATCAAACCGATCCGCCGGGGCCTTTGGATAATCCGGTTCCCCAACGGAATGATCCGCCAAAATCCTTGGATAACCGATCAGAATAAGTTTACTTAGGAGAAAGAATGAAAATTTATACCGCAGTAATTACCGTTTTATTAGCATTTGCATTTCTGGCATGTAGCGCACCCGCTACAAAAGAGACCGGTGAAAAAACCGATCCCGCAAAAACAGAAAAAAAAGAGGCGCCCGATACCAAACCGGCGGAAGAAACTAAGGCATCCGGAATGAGCAGCCCGAAAGAAACGATCACGAAATTCGTCGCCGGGATTCAGAAAAAAGATGGCGCCATGATAAAGAGTTGTCTTTCAAAAGCCTCGGTCGAGCAATTTGAGAAGGATCTGAAGGCGAGCGGGTCGGAAAATGATAAGAAATCCATAGAAGAATTATTGGTCGAAACCTTTGAAGACGAAGATCTCCAGAAGGCGCCCGAGATGAAGAATGAAAAGATCGATGGTGACGAAGCAACACTCGACGTAAAAGACGACGAGACTGAGAAATGGGATTCGATACCATTCGTAAAGGAAGACGGCGCATGGAAAATCGCATTCGATAAGATCAAAATTTAGTTCTATACAAACGATTAATTAGTTATGCCGGCGGTTGAAAACACCTCACCGCCCGCATAACTTCACTACTTTAAAAGAGAATTTGGGAGAATTATTTAGTGGCAGTTATTAAACCTTTCCGCGCACTCCGCCCATTAGCAGAGAATGCCAAGCAGGCTTCCTGTGTACCCTACGATGTCGTTTATACATCAGAAGTCAGAGAATTTATCCGGGATAATTCCCTCAGTTTTTTGCGCGTGACGCGTGCCGAGGCGGAATTTGAAGATGATGCAAACACGGCGCCGGCGGAGATATTTGCACGCGCCAAGAAAAACCTGGAGCGGTTTATTCACGATGAGCTGTTCTTTCAGGAAGACGAACCGTGCATATACATTTACCAGCTTTCCGTTTCTGGGCATTCGCAAACCGGTATCGTTGCATGCTGTTCGATCGACGAATACGAAAGCGGGATCATCAAGAAACACGAAAAAACCAGGCCGGATAAGGTTCAGGACCGAACGGAACATATGCTTGCGCTCGAGGCACAAACAGGATTGATATTTTTGGCGTTTCGCAATACAGACGACCTGCGGGGCCTCATTCACGAGGCCGTAAAGGAAGAACCGATCTATAGTTTCGAATGTGACGACGGTGTAACTCAAACCGTCTGGAAAATCACCAAAAGCGGCCCGTGGATTGAAGCTTTTAAGGACGTCCCCGCTGTATATATCGCCGATGGTCATCATCGTGCGGAAAGCTCTAGTCTCGCCCGAAAAACATTCCGCGAACGAAATCCGAATCACACCGGGGAAGAAGGCTACAATTTTGTCGTTGCCGGGATGTATCCCGCGGAAGACCTGAAGATCCTTGCATACAATCGTGTGATCAAAGATCTCAACGGACTGAGCGAGAATGAATATCTTGATAAACTCGGCAAAGCCTTTACGGTTGAAGACGCTACAAGAAAGGAGCCTGAACACCACGGCGAATTTTGTATGTATATGAGCGGAAAATGGCGCACGCTCCAGATCGATCGCGACCTCGTCGATATGACCAATCCGATCGATCGGCTAGACGTGAGCATGCTCCAACAGAATTTGCTTGGACCGATTTTAGGAATTGGTGACGCCAGAACCGATAACCGTATCGGTTTCGTAGGCGGCGCCCGCGGAACTGATGAGCTTGAGAGGATCGTCGATGAGGGAACCGCTAAAGTCGCATTTTCGCTGTTCCCGACGACGATGGATGATCTTTTCGCGGTTTCGGACATCGGCGAGATCATGCCGCCAAAATCAACCTGGTTTGAACCAAAATTAAAGGACGGATTGCTAGTCCATATGAT